>NZ_NHNG01000209.1:0-22644 GCF_002287155.1 Arsenophonus sp. ENCA | reverse complement strand
TGCAATGGCCTATAACTTATCAAGAGCGGTTGCTCTGATATTATGGATGATTTTCAGTCTATTATTTGTACAAACTAAAATCAGAAAAAGAGAAAATCTGCACGGTGGGATATTGTTGAAAAAAAAAATTCCACCCCTTTTGCGACAGCCTCTAAAGAGGCTGTCGCAAAAGGGGTATTTACAATAAAAATAATTTAATTTTTTCTTTAAAATCAAAATATTGAAATCATTAAAAACATGATACTACCTCTTTTGCGACAGCCTCTAAAAGGCGGAGATACGGGCTTACCATGTTCCACTCAGAAAACACAATGGGTTAGGTTCTGTCTACTTCGCCGATAGCTTACTTTGTCCGTGTATTCCCAGCTTCAAAAGGAATATCCAGCTACTGTGCCTTTTGGCCACAGCCTATCAGTACCTTTGGCTGTTTCTGGATGACGACGTTTATTTAACAGTTCACATAAGTTAACCATACCATCAAGCCTAGCGTGCAAGCCGTATTGGTACTCACAGCTCTTACTACATTGTCCCGACCGCTTCAAACCAGTTAGTTACCTATCTCGCTTGGGTCAGTAGGCTACCGTTGACGGAACAACGGACTTTGTCAGTGCGTTATTCTGCAAGCAAAGCAATTCTCTAAGCGACTTCATGTCGCACCAAAGCGATCCAGGCCAGACTGAGTATTGGATGTCGGCTAATAAATTGCATGATTTCTTGCATCATGTGGGGTAATTACTCCCGTAGTTAGTAATAGATAGATCTAGGTTGCAAAGTATACCTTTATCGCTGCGCAATTACAGCCAATTTGCAAAAATGACTAGGTTTTTTTGCAAATTAGTGTTCATACTGGCGATATTTGCCAGCGATATCAGTTAATTGATACCACTTAAAAAGTAGCTGAATGAAAGTAATATTAATAATAACCTATAGTTATTTTATAATTTGTTGTATAAATGAAGAAATTAAGTTTTTTCAGTATTATCCTAAAAGAAGCAGAAATGTTTACTAATTATATTAATTGTCAATAATTTTAAGTGATATTGTTTCAGGATGCTGAACTAAGATGAACAATACCAGCCGATATGGTTTAATCCTAATCCTTTTGGCTCTACTAAAGAGAGTAGTGGTTAAGTCGTTACTCTGTGTCTCGCTATTTCTTATCTGGCCATTGATTACCACAGCCAATCCCATCAGTGACAATAAAGTAAAACTGAAAGATCTGTTATCAAATATTGCAGAAAAAGAGAAAAGTGTTAAACAGCAGCAAGCTGAGAGAAATCATTTACTTTATCAATTGAAAAATCAGGAAAAAAATATTGCTGCTGCTGGACGAGCATTACATGAAACACGGAAAAAACTTTCGCAGTTAGCAAAAGAGCTAACGCAATTAAATGAAAATATTAGCCGTTTACAACAGCAAAAACAGCTCCATGAAACATTATTAGCTAAGCAGCTCGATGCCGCGTTTCGATTAGGCCAGCAAAAAGGGATTGAATTGTTATTTAAAGGTGAACAAGGACAACGAGAAGAGCGTATTTTAGCCTATTATAGCTACTTAAATGCAGCCAGAGAGCAAACGATTATTAAATTGCAGCAAACAACGACCTTACTTGCTGAGCAAAAACAACAAAAGCAGCAAACGCAATTGGCACAGAAAAAAAACTTAGCCAAACAAGATCAAGAAAAGAAAACGCTAGATTCGGCGCAGGATGCTAGAAAGAAAACTCTGATATCGTTGGAATCGACTTTAAAAGCGGAGCAAAAAAGTTTGGCGGTGATGAAACGTAACGAAACACTGTTGCGTAGTAAAATTGCCAAAGCTGAACGAGAGGCAAAAGTTAGAGCGGAAAGAGAAGCGAAAGAGGCGGCACGTATACGAGCAAAACAACGGCAGGCACAGCAAAAAGGAACCACTTATCGTCCAACTGAAGATGAGCGGGCTCTGATGGCGCGTACTGGCGGTTTAGGCCGTCCTGTTGGTCAGGCTCTGTGGCCGGTTCATGGCCAGATCCTTCATCACTATGGGGACAGTATTTCCGATGAATTACGCTGGAAGGGTATGGTGATCAATGCCGCTGAAGGAACAGAGGTTAAAGCCATTTCTGCCGGCCGTGTTTTACTGGCTGATTGGCTACAAGGCTATGGTTTGGTGGTGGTTATTGATCATGGTCAGGGAGATATGAGTTTATATGGTTATAACCAGAGTGCATTGGTGAATGTTGGTCAACAGGTTCGTTCGGGTCAGCCTGTTGCGTTAGTGGGTAGTAGTGGTGGACAGCAACGTTCCTCACTCTATTTTGAGATCCGTCGTCAAGGTAAAACCGTTAATCCACAGCCTTGGTTAGGGAGATAACAGTGCGAAAGCGGATTGTTTTGATAATCATGTTTCTATTGTTACTTGTAAGCGGACAAGTGAATGCTGGCAAATTAGCCATTGTGATTGATGATATTGGTTATCGTAAAACGGAAGATAATCAGGTATTAGCTTTGCCGGTGGCACTTTCTATTGCCATTTTACCAGACTCCCCTTATGGCAGAGAAATGGCCGAAAAAGCTTATCAACAAGGGCGAGAAATTTTAATTCACATGCCGATGAAGCCGATTAGCCATCAACCACTGGAAAAAAATACCTTAACGCCTGAGATGAATGCCAGTGAAATAGAGCAGCATATCGTTGCTGCGATTAAGCGAGTACCCCACGCCAAAGGTATGAATAATCATATGGGCAAGTGCGATGACGGCTAATTTAGCGGCTATGATAAATGTTATGCGCGTGCTTTCGCATTATGATCTCTATTTTCTCGATAGTGTGACGATAGCAAACACTAAGGTTAATGAAGCAGCTAAAGTTTTTATGTTGCCAACCTCACGTCGCAACGTTTTTTTAGATGATATAAAAGCAGAAGTACAGATTCGTAAACAGTTTGCCCGTGCCATTTCATTTGCCCGTAAGCATGGTAGCAGTATTGTTATTGGCCACCCTTATCCTGCTACCATTGATGTGTTACAGCAAACATTATTTGAATTACCTGATGATATTGAACTAGTGGCGGTTAGTACTCTACTTAACAATAACATAAAAGATAAATTGGCGAGTCAAACGGTTAGACAAAATCCAGAGAAAGTTCCGGTGCGACCCTTGGCATTGCCAAAAGTTGTCAGCGGTTATTGCGAAATATCACCAGTCACAAAAGCATTATCGGGTATTGATTTAATGATATATTTTGTCGATGCGATGTATCATGATCCTGACTTAAAAAAACTATTTACTGAACAGAGAAAGCCACTATTTGGCTAAATGTTTCATCCTCCTAATAAAATAATAGCTGACGACAATGACATATCATTTTGTTCGCGTGAAAAAATTCGTCATAATATTTTTTTCTATATCTTTAATAAATTAAGTGAAAATTGTGCTGATGCGTTCTGCTGTAATTTATTTTAATAGATTAGTTAATTGACAAACAGATTGAGGAGTGCAACCGTTTTGTTGCTTCTGGTTAGTTATTCTATTTGGATAAATCAGATGAGTTACTGTGGTTAACGTGGGATAAATGTTATTATCACCTAATATGAGCAACGATTAGATCGATTGAGTAGAGGTAAATCCAATGATCATAGTTACGGGTGGGGCTGGTTTTATTGGCAGCAATATTGTTAAAGCACTGAATGATATAGGGCGTAGCGACATTCTGGTGGTCGATAATCTTAAAAATGGCGCTAAATTTGTTAATTTAGTCGATTTAGATATTGCAGATTATATCGACAAAGAAGATTTTATTGCCAGTATAATGGCTGGTGATAATATTGGTGAAGTTGACGCAGTTTTTCATGAAGGCGCTTGTTCATCAACCACTGAGTGGAATGGTCAGTATATGATGAATAATAACTATGAATATTCGAAAGAGTTACTTCATTACTGTATTGAACGAGATATTGCGTTTTTGTATGCTTCTTCGGCTGCAACTTATGGTGGGCGCAGTGATCATTTTATTGAAGAGCGGCAATATGAAAAACCATTAAATGTATATGGTTATTCTAAGTTTTTATTTGATCAATATGTTCGTGGGCTTTTACCTCAAATTACTTCACAAGTCTATGGTTTCCGTTATTTTAATGTTTATGGTCCGCGTGAGGGGCATAAGGGGAGCATGGCCAGTGTCGCTTTCCATTTAAATAGCCAAATCAATCAAGGGCAAAGGCCAAAACTTTTTGCCGGTAGTGAAAAATTCAAACGTGATTTTATTCATGTGAGTGATGTTGCTGCGGTTAATTTATGGTGTTGGCAAAATAAAATCTCCGGCATATTTAACTGTGGTACCGGTAAGGCTGACTCTTTTCAGGCGGTAGCTGATGCGGTAATCGCTTTTCATCAGGAAAAAAAATTGGCAGTGGAATATATTGCCTTTCCTGATAAATTGAAAGTTTGTTATCAGGCATTTACCGAAGCAGATCTCACCAAATTACGTGCTACGGGTTACGATAAACCGTTCAAAACTGTGGCGGAAGGGGTTGCTGACTATATGCAATGGTTAAATTCCAATGATTAAATGGAAATAGTATGAAGATACTGGTAGTTGGCCCGTCATGGGTGGGCGATATGATGATGTCGCAGAGTCTTTACCGTACTTTGAAGACCCTACACCCAGACGCAGAAATTGATGTTATGGCACCTGATTGGTGTCGGCCACTATTAAACAAAATGCCTGAAGTCAGGCAGGCCATATCGATGCCTTTGGGCCATGGTCGTTTAGCTATCAGTGTACGTCGTCGGCTTGGTATTCATTTACGTACTCAGCGTTATGATCAAGCCTATATTTTACCCAACTCTTTTAAATCTGCGCTGGTGCCTTTTTTTGCCCAAATACCAATACGGACAGGATGGCGCGGTGAGATGCGTTATTGGTTGCTAAATGATATTCGCCTATTAGATAAAGCTGCTTTTCCACAAATGGTTCAGCGTTATGTGGCTTTAGCTTATCAAAAAGGCACTGTTAACAACGCCGATGAGATCCCCAAGCCTATTTTATGGCCGCAACTTGCGGTGACAGAAACAGAGATTGTCCAGAGTAAACGCATTTTTCATATTCCAGAACAGTTACCGATTATCGGTTTTTGTCCAGGTGCAGAATTTGGTCCAGCTAAACGCTGGCCAGCTTATCATTATGCTGAGTTGGCGCAATTATTATTTGCTGCCCATGGTTATCAAATTTTAATCTTTGGCTCGCAAAAAGATAGTCGTATCGGTGAAGATATTCGACAGTCACTTTCTGCAGATTGTCGGCAGTATTGTTTTAATCTGGCAGGTAAAACAACCCTGGAGCAGGCAGTTAATCTACTGGCATCTTGTCGAGCTGTGGTGACCAATGATTCCGGGTTAATGCATATTGCGGCAGCATTAAATCGGCCTTTGGTAGCACTTTATGGGCCAAGTAGTCCTGATTTTACGCCACCATTGTCAAATCGAGTAGAAATTATCCGTTTAATAACCGGTTATCATAAGGTGAGGAAAGGTAGCGCAGAAAGTGGCTATCATCAAAGTTTGATTGATATAAAACCTGAATGCGTGTTCACCGCATTAACTCAGTTATTGGCGGAGAGCCAATAGCCATGAAAGTGTTGATTGTTAAAACCTCATCGATGGGTGATGTATTGCATACTTTACCTGCACTGACTGATGCAGTTATGCGCTATCCTGATATTCAGTTTGATTGGGTTATTGAAGAAAATTTTGTCGAAATTCCACACTGGCATCATGCTGTTAAGCGAGTTATTCCGGTAGCTATTCGACGCTGGCGAAAAAACTGGTTGGCAAAATCTGTCAGGCAGCAAAGAGCTGCTTTTCGTGCCCAATTGCAACAGCAAGAATATGATGCTGTGATCGATGCACAAGGATTATTGAAAAGTGCTTTTTTGATCACACGGTTAGCTAGTGGTGTAAGTCATGGTTATGATTGGAAAAGTGCTCGCGAGCCTATAGCAAGCCTATTTTATGATTGTCGCTATAGTGTCGATAAACAGCTGCATGCGGTTGAACGTATCCGACAATTATTTGCCGATAGTTTACATTATAGTAAACCGACTATTGTCGGTGATTATGGTATTGCGGCCTATTTTTCGCCACCGGCTTTGGCAAAAGAAAACGATCCTTATATTATTTTTTTCCATGCCACCACACGTGATGAGAAACATTGGCCTGAGTCCCATTGGCGACAATTGATCACCGCTGTAGCAGCTAAAGGCTTAACAGTTAAATTACCGTGGGGAACCAATCTGGAATATCAACGAGCCCTGAGGCTGGCCGCTGGTTTTAAGCATGTTGAGGTATTACCTAAGCTGTCATTAGACAAATTAGCTCAACAAATTGTCGCAGCCAAAGCGGTCGTCTCAGTTGATACAGGATTAAGCCATTTAACCGCTGCACTGAGCAAACCGAATATTACCCTCTATGGCCCTACCGATCCGGGATTAATTGGCGGTTATGGTGAAGCACAACAAGCAATTGTTTCAGCCGATGGCAATATGGCGACAATTAAACCGGATGAAATCTACCAGCGATTAGTTTTAAAAATAGACAATAAATAGTGAAAATTTTTATCTATCTATTTGTTGACAGATAAGGCACAACCGAGCAAGGCAATTTACTCAGTTAAACTTAAGTTAGCTTTAGTAAAACTGTCAGGTTGATACAAATATAGGTATCAATTTTGTGACAATGAAAATTTTCTTCCTATTTCATTGTCACTCTATTTTTAATGATAATTTTTTTCTGGCGCAATAAATCCCAAGCACATTGATTGCGGATCAGCGTTTGGTTCTGATTGGTAAATAATGGCTTCTTTTTTAATGGTAAATTGTGGCCAATGTTTTGACATCCGAGCAAAATTTTCTTGGCTGCAATCTTTACCTTTTCGCCCTAATAATAAAGCACCATGTTTTTTAATTGTTTCTGCCGTAATATCGCGATAATAAACATTCGGTGGCTGATCTTCACTGTTATCCCAGGGCTGGATAGTGTGTGGCCTATCAGAAGCGTAGATAATAAACCATTGATAAAGGTTATCTTCGCCACCAACATATTTTAATGGTTGACCATATTTCTGCCGCCAGCGCTGTTGTCCTTCTGCCGTGAGTGCTTTAATACCGATCATTTTCTGGCCAGCGCCACGGATATTATAATTTAATACCAGGCAGTAACCTAAAAAGATCAGGCCGCCAATGATAATTAAACCAAAAAATGTCTTTCGTAGTGATTTTTTGGGCGAAATGGAGATAGAGCCAATAAATAATGGCGCCGCAATCATCATAAATGGTTGTAACCATTCGGTCATCCTCCCTCCATCATGAAACAAAAACCAACCAAAAATTACGGCCAAGGGAAGGAGTAAAATAAAATTAACTAATTGATTGGGTTGCTCTTTAGGCCAGCCTATTTTACCACCTAATAGATAGAGAATTATGGTAGCAATAACTAACGGGTAGAAAACAGATAATGTTGAGCTGACCACACGCAGGTTAAAGCCTTGTTCGATCTGTGAATCAACCCATTTAAAGGCAGAAAAATCATTTTCTAATAGCCAGAACAAATTAGGCAAGATCAATGCAAACCAAAGTGCAATTGCAATATAAAAAAGGGGTTGTTGATAACTTTTGCGCACCTTAGGCACGAAAAGGGTTAATAAAAAAACCGTGCCAACCAGGGCCAATGTTGAATACTTACCCATGGTTGCCAAGCCAGATACCAGTGCAAAGGCAAGCCACCATTTGGGATGATCATAAACAGCTCGCAGGAAGAAAAGTAGCACCCAGGGCCATAGAGTGACCAAAATATAGTTATCATTATAAGGAATGATATCAAAATTAATGATGCCTGATAAATTTAGTATCAATAATGCAAACCAAGCCAATTCAATTTTGTGACTGAGGCGGTAAGCCAGTTGCCATACCCCTATCATACCAATGGCTATACCAACAAAGTGAATAAAATACCAATAAAAACTGTAGGAGAGGTTTAAGTAGATGGCGGGCCACATAACGGCACCAACAAACCAAGGGTTTTTGGGGGAGCCCCATTCACCGTTCATTCCCCAGTTAACTGCTTCAACAGCATCGTAAGGTACGGTTGGATCTAAAAAATAACTTCCACAAATCCATAAAATTGCATAAATCGATACCCACAGATAGAGCAATATTTTTGAATTTGAGCTAGATAAAGGCATATTATTTTTCATCGTTAGTTATAAAATTGGAGGGTAAGGATCCCATTTATTTGAATTAAACCAGTAACACTATAATGAAGAAAAGACAAAATATGTAGTATTTATTAAGTTATATTGTTTAGTGAATTATCATAAGTGCTATTTCGCTATGGGTTTTAGCGATATTCAATAATATTCGTATTTAATGGGTTACTGGTGGCAGGTAGGGTTCCAGTAGCTTTAGTAATTTTTGCAATGCCCCTTGATTCTCATGTAAAACTTCTGCTGCTTGACGACCATGGCATAGACGATAATCTTCATCTTTCAGCAAATGGGAAACAGTAACAGTTAAGGATTTACTATCATTAACCGTAATAAGACCATCGGTTTGTTTTAGTTTGGTACAAATATCTTTGAAATTGAAAGTATAAGGCCCCATTAAAACAGGCAGGGCATGTGCGGCTGCTTCTAAAGGATTATGCCCACCTTTTTCAACTAAACTGCCGCCGACAAAAGCCAGATCAGCAATACCATAGAGTAGCATCAGTTCACCCATGGTATCACCAATAATAACTTGAGTATCCGTATTAGGAACGCGATTTTCACTACGGCAAATATAGCGTAGTTTTGCTTTTTGGGTTAACGCTTTTGCTTGTGCAAAGCGTTCCGGGTGGCGAGGAACAAGGATCAGCAATAAGTCGGGAAATTGTTTTAATAGTTTAGTATGAGCCTGTAAAATAATTGACTCTTCTCCTTCATGGGTGCTAGTAGCAATCCAAACCGGGCGATGCGGAGCCCATTGTCGACGTAATGTTATGGCTTTTACGGCCAATTCAGGGGTGACAGAAATATCAAACTTTAGACTACCTGTAACATTCAATTTTTTTCTTGCTAAACCCAATTTAATAAAACGTTCGCCATCTTCTTGATTTTGTGCTGCGATTAAGGTGATTTTTTGCAATAACTTTTTGATAAAATGACCCAATTTTTGATAACGTGCCGCTGATCGTTCAGACAGACGGGCGTTAGCAATAACTAATGGGATTTTACGTTGTCTTAATTGAATAATAAGATTTGGCCAAAGTTCTGTTTCCATAATAATGGTTAATTTAGGATCCGCATGATTAAGGAAACGGCGTACAGATCCTGCCAAATCGTAGGGTAAATAGACATGTTGAACATCATCACCAAATGCAGATAAAACACGCTCCGAACCAGTTGGGGTCATGGTAGTAACGGTAATTGGTAGTGTTGGATAGTGATGGCGCAATGCTCTAACTAACGGAACCGCGGCTAAGGTTTCGCCTACTGAAACAGAATGTAATAATATACCACCGGGAATTACCTTACCATTACAAAAACCATATCGTTCACCCCAACGTTTGCGATAAGCGGGAGATTTGTGACTACGCCACAATAAACGTAACCAAATAATAGGTTGAATAAGGTAAATAAGTATTTGATATAGACGTAATAACATTCTATCACATTGACTGATTGAGATTAGCACTATAGTAGCATATTGCACATAAGAAAGTGCAATGACTATCTATTTAAATAGCGTTTTTATTCATCATTAAATATAAAATTTTTTAATATTTTGTCCGTTAATTAAAATTAAACTAGTGATTAACTAAAAATATGATAGTAATTATCATTTATTTTCAAAAGATAATAAATTGTAGCTATTCTTATCAATGATAGAGATTTATTTTGTCAACATAATTGTTCAATATGCTTAAACAATACGATAATATGTGTTCAGTTTTTCGTTATTAGTGAAAATAACTTTATGAAAAAAAAAAGCAATTTACCCTGGTACTTTTGATCCTATAACTTACGGCCACTTGGATATTATAGAGCGCGCTGCTTTAATATTTGAACAGCTAATATTGGCTATTGCTGATAGTTCGCGTAAAAATCCGATGTTTACCCTCGATGAACGTATTTTGTTTGCTAAAGAACAGACAAAACATTTAACTAACGTTGAAGTAATCGGGTTTTGTGAGCTCACGGTAAATTTTGCGCAAAAACACCAGGCTAATATTTTGATTAGAGGTGTGCGAACCGTGTCAGATTTTGAATATGAATGTCAGCTGGCTAATATGAATAGTCATCTAATGGCTGATCTAGAAACTATCTTTTTATTACCTTCTCCGAAGTTGTCGTTTGTTTCTTCTTCTTTGATTAAAGATGTTGCCCGCCATGGCGGTGATATTTCATCTTTTATACCAGAACCAATAGCTAAAGCAATGTTGCAAAAAATTGAACAATAAAAACAAGTTATACTTAAGTTTATTTTTGGCAACTATGACAGAAAAAAGTACTGCGTTGCCCTAGTTTTATTGATTCAATCAGTTGACCACAATGGGTACAAGCTTGATCTTTTTTACCATAAACAAAAAGTTGTTGAGCAAAATAACCCGGTTTGCCATCTGACTGTAAAAAATCTTTCAATGTTGTTCCACCCTGTTCTATTGAACGTTGAAGAACTTGTTTAATTTGAATAACTAAATTACTGATCTCTTTTTTTGTCAATGAATGTGCAGCTCTGGTTGGCAGAATTTTGGCAGCAAATAGTGCCTCATTAGCATAAATATTGCCTACACCGACAACGACTTTATTATCCATTAACCAAGGTTTGATGGCGGTTTTTTTATTTTTTGCTCGTTGATAAAGATAATCGGCGTTAAAATCGATAGAAAGCGGTTCTGGCCCTAGATGGGAAAGTACAGAGCAATTAACCAGGTCATTAGTCCATAACCAGGCACCAAAACGTCTGGGATCGGTATAACGCAATATTTTGCCATCAGCTAGAATCAAGTCGATATGATCGTGTTTTTCGGCTAATTGTTGCTTGGTTAAGATACGTATACTACCTGACATACCCAAGTGAATGATTATCCAACCATGTTGGAGCTGAATGAGTAAATATTTAGCGCGCCGTTTAACACTGATCACTGATTCATTGGTGATATGTACAATTTCTGTCGCTACCGGCCAGCGTAATTTGCTATTGCGTACTATGCTATATTGTATTTTATTACCAACCAAGTAGGGTTCAATTCCACGTCGGCTGGTTTCAACTTCAGGTAGTTCTGGCATAGATCCCTTAATTATGTAACTAGTCGTTAATGTTAATATATACTACTGTATCTTGTGTTGGTTAGTCGATAGAATAGAATGCGTTAATATGTTATCTGGAGTGCAAATGAAGAAACTTATCTCTATAATTAATAAACGATTTAATTACCAATCTTATTGGAATTTAGGGATAGTCTTTTTTTTTATTGCTATTTATTTTCTTGATGGTGCTACACGTTATAAACATGCCTTAGCTGGATTAATTTATCTTACTGCGATTGTCTATTTAATTAAAGATAGAAAGCGTGTTTTCAGTATATTTAAGAATAATTTATTTTTATCTTTAGTATTTTTTGTTTTGGCAATGCTTTGTTCATTAATTATTTCTAAAGATGTTAACATTTCATTAAAAGCTATTAATAAAGGTGTTGTCGAAAAATTATTTATTACCGCAATGGCTATTGCGATAGTACTTTATCGAGAAAAGAAAGAGCACATAACTAAGCTATTAATTTTCTCTTTAATTTTTTCTATTTTACCGTTAGCCATTAAGGAAATTTTGCAATATATTAATGAATATCATCAAGGTATCATGCCGTTATCAGCATTTGAACATCGATATATTTCTGATTGGTTAATATTTATTGCACCCGCTTTATTTGCTTTGTGGTTATGTAAAGGTGTAAAAAATAAGATCTTATTTTTCTCGCTTTCGGTTATTTTTGTCGCAATAACAATCGGCACATTACAGCGAGGTACATGGTTATCTATTGCAGTAATATTTATTATTTGGTGTGTAGTAAAAAAAGAAATTAAATTGCCGATTATTGCTGTTATTGCTTGCAGTATCTTATTGTCTGGTTTAGCAGCAGTTAATCAAGGTCAGATTGATAACTTATTTTACAAATTAGAGCAGACCAGTAGTAGTCATAGATATGATAATGGTACTCAGGATTCAGCATTAGATTTGATTAAAGAAAATCCAATAACCGGTTATGGCTATGGCGAGCAATTATTTTATAAAATTTATAATGAAAGGGTAATTGATTATCCTGACTGGGTTTTTAAACAATCGATTGGGCCTCATAATACAGTTTTGTCAATTTTGTTTGCCTCTGGAATATTTGGACTAATTGCTACCCTGTATCTTTTTGTTTCAATTTTTATCCATTTATTTAATGGATATCGTAATAATACGGTAAAAGATGGTTTTTTGATCCTGATGTTGATATTTATTGGTGATATGATTGTTAGAGGTTTGTTTGAAACTGTAAATGTTTCAAATATGGCTATCATAATAGGAATAGCATTAGCACTGAATAGCGATAAAAAATTGATTAATTAGCTAAGTGAAAGCACCTATCTGTAAGGTGCTTTAAAATTATTTTTTTAGTAATTTATATTTAATTAAACATAACAAACCATGCACATATTTATGTTGTAAAAATAGATGCTTATATTTTTCTTGTAGTTCCGTTCTCTTTTCTGCGATTTTTAATGGCTGATCTTTCCACGGTGAGTGAATATATGAGTTGAAAAAAAATTGACTGGCCGGATAATTAATACCCCAAGTATGCCAGGGTTTTGTGACGCCAGTATAGTGGATAAGAATGGTGCTATCAGTTATGGTATTTTTGTATTTGGATAAATCGTGGTAAGTCAATTCATTTTTCAACGTATATATACAGTTATAATCACGAGATAAATAGATGTTTTGCGTCTGAAATAATATATTTAGTGCATCTTGATCAAGGTATTTTAATTTACCAAAATTTGTTTTTCCGCGTACCAGTTCTAATGATTTTTTGGATAAATTATTTTCAATCCATTTCTTTAAATTTACATAGATTACGCCGGCATTAAAATATTTGCCATTTAAATCGGTTAACTTTAGTTGAGTCGCACTTGATTGCTGCATGTTGTCGACATCGAGTACCACGGCGGCAAAAGAATTCGCTAAGTTTAGCTGAAATAGTTCTTTTAGACTGCCTTTGCAAATAACATCAGCATCTAGATATAAAATAGAGTTTATGTTTGTACTTAAATATTCAAAAGCGATTAATCTAAAATAGGTGGCATAAGACCAGAAATCTGAGGTTGATAGTTGTTTTAATTCTTCAGAATCTAACAGATAGATAATTATATTAGAATTATACTTTGTTATCATTTTTTGGAAACGTTGTATATATTCGTCATCAATATAATCAGTAAACAGGTGAAAATTGAAATCTGTATCAATATTATTTATTAATACGGAATTTATTGATATCGCTGCACCAAGTAGGAAATTTTTATCAACGCCATAAGCAATGTTAAAATTTTTATTCTTTTCAAGATGATTTTTTTTCCCCGCAATATTAAAACTTTGTTTTATAAAATGCTTCATGATAAACATAGCCCTTTAACTCTTTTAAAGAGAATTTTAAATTTTGCTAAATAATAGTGAGTATAATTCTTTAAACCTTCGTGGTATTTTTTTTGTTTGAATTTATGTTTAGCGCAGTACCTTAAAAGGTGTACGCTTTCTGCTTTTTAATAGCGGTTTATTTTGCCAGGGGGAAGCATTTTTTGCTTTTATGAATGGTTGGGAAAAAGGCGATATTGCCCATTCATGCCATGGCTTGGTCGGGCCAATATAGTGAATAAAAATAGTATCAATAGCAAACGCAGCATGTTTAACGCTTTTCAGACCATAATTTATACTATATTGAGTATTATATTTTTTGGCTAGATAGATTATTTTATTTGCTAACAGAATATTTAAAACATCTTGGTCTAAAAAAGAGAATTTATTTTTTAACGCATTATTTTTAAGTAACCTCATTGCCTGCGTTGAAATATCTTCTTCTGCCCAGCGATTAAGATTAATGAATAAAAATCCAGCATTAAAATATCCTTGCGAGATATTTTCTACTTCTAATTCGAATGCTCTTTTTTGCCACCATTTTTCATCTTTTTCTGTCACAACTGCAGCAATTTCATTATTATTGAAGTGAATGTTTTGTAATCTATCTAAACTATTATTACATATGATATCTGCATCTAAGTATAAAATTTTATCTAATTTATTTGAAAAATAGTCAGCAATGATGAATCTAAAGTAGGTGGCATAGGACCAGTTTTTAGTACTAGGTAATGATTTTAAGCTCTGATCGTCAACCAAATAAATATTTATTTCAATTTTATATTGTTGCGCAAGAGTATCGAACAAGGTTTCTTGCTCATGATCAAAATAATTGGTAAATATATGGAAACAATGATTATTATTAATATTATGCAGTTCAATTGATGTTATCGAAATTCCGCAACCATATAAAAAATTTTTGTCTACCCCATAGGCAATATGGAATTTAGGGTGGCAATCAGCATGCAAATTTGGCGTTAAGCAGAGTTTTTGCGTAATAACTTTATGCTTGTCAAAATACATGTACTATACCTATTTCCTAAAATTTTTTATAAAACAAAACGGTTAGAGTTATAATCCTCTCCTAACGGTTCTTTCTTTTATTCTTTCTGCTTTAATATTAGCGCTCGATATCAATTTTTGTTCATTGTTGAGAATATTTTTTAAATTATCAGAAAAATAAATCTGCATAAAACGAAAAATATCTCGTTGGGTTAAACCAATATTCAGTGATGAAAAATATAATCCAATCAAATCCTTATCTTTCCAACGTTTTGGTACATGCTGACGTATTTGGGCACGATGCAAGTCAATGATTGAGATCTTTAATTTTTTGTCATCGCCGTCAAAGGGCAAATGTAATAAAAAATGGCAAATATAGCAATCGCGATGATTGACACCACATGCATGCATTTTACGTACTATTTCAGCCATTCGACAAATTAATATTTTTTTAGTACTAAATTGGGGAGCTGAATTTTTCCAATTTGCGCAGTACTCTTCTAAGCTAATGGTTGGAATCAGCGCTTCGGTAATAATAAATGACTTACGGCGTAAAGGATTAATTCCTTTTTGACCGAAAGCTTTACCATGCATAGTGTCAATGCCTGCCTCAGTTAGGAGATGGATTGCTTTCCATTCTCTATCCGCACCTAATACTGGTAGGCGTAAAGAAAATAGATTTTTTAGTATTTCTTTTGACCTAGTACCATAATGAATTTTGAGAAAATGACTTTTTTCATTAAGCATAAAGCATAATGTTTTGCGTGTTTCTAATTGACGAAAAATTTTACCATCTAATTTTTCTATTTCTATAAAGGGATCTTTGCCTTGCCATAAGTTTTTAAAAGGTTGTTTAAGTTCAAGCATGCTGGCATCCCAAAATAATATCTGCAGCTTTTTCAGGCAAACTGTATAAATCTTGAGTATCAGCAAAGTGGCGTGCAGATTCTGACCATTGTTTTAATAGAGATTTATTAGTTAAACTTGTTGTTAAAGCATTATTAAGATTTTTTTGTTTATAAGGCTCATCTATTACTATGCCACAATCTGCATGTTTGATATAGAACGCATAGCCACATATATCTGTTGTAATTACTGGTAAACCCGCTGCAATGGCTTCGATTAATACTATGCCAGCAGCTTCTTGATAGGCAGGATGAATTAATATATCAGCAGCAGCCATCAATTCTGCTATATCATTACGCCCCTGAAAAAATAAAACTTGTTTATCTATCCCTAAATTTTTTGCTAGCCGTTGATAACGGGTAGGTGAGTCTTGTCCTACTACCATTAGCATAGTCTTATTTTTTATTTTGTCAGGCAGGGAAGCTATTGATTTGAGTGTTCTGTCTACGCCTTTACGTTTAAAATCTGAGCCGACTTGTAATAAAAGAAATTGCTCTTCAGAGATAGCATTTTTTTTACGATAAATTGGTTTTGCGTCAATAATTTGTTGGTCATATTTTCTACTGAGGTCAATGCCCGGTGGTAACAGATAAAAACGTGCGTCAGGTGTTTTGTAATGTTTTTTAAAATCATTAATTTGATGTTGGGTAAGCATTAATAATTTGGTGTGACTATCTGCATCAAAAACCGCTTTTTCATAAGCAATATAATGTTTGTATCGTTTGGTCAGTTTATAAAAAAAACCTTTTTCTTTTTCAACTTTTTCTGCATAACAAACATCTGCTGCATAATAAATATCTAATCCTGGCATCTTATTAAAACCGACAATAATATCAGCAGGATGTTGGGTTAAATGTGTTTTGACCTGATGATAAAATGCTTCATTACGCCCATTATTTGTATGTGCTTTAACTGGGATTATGATAACGTTAATATCAGCAGGAATTTCACCATTCCATACCATTGTGTAAACACGTATTTGATGCCCTCGTTTTTGGCAAGCAGAGAGAATCTGAATGAAATCTCTTTGTAGTCCACCAAAAGGGAAATATTTGTATAAACAAAATGCAATTTCCATCGGATTATATCTCTATCTCAGATTTTATGGTTTGTATATCCATTGGTAACATTTTTTTTGTAGCGGTAATAACATCTTTAACTGGAATTATTGATAGATACTTTTTATTACGATCACGTTCGTGTCGTTCTGGCATTTTTTCATAATTACCAGCCCAAATTTGAATAACGTTTTTACTCCATGGTTTCCAATATTGATGATCTGTCGCACCGAACAAGCAAATAATAGGGGTTTCTAATGCTGCTGCAATATGCATTGGTGCTGAATCTACACCGATGAATAAGGCGGCATGGCTAATTAGAGCACCTAATTCTGGAAATGTTGTTTTTCCTGCAAATTCGGTAATGGGTGAGTGGCGACATTGTTGTGCAATATTAGCCACACAGCTGAGATCATCTTTACTGGGACCTGATGTTAGTATCAGCTGGTATCCTCTAGATTGTAGATTATCAATCACCTCAGCAAATTTTTCATCATCCCAGCACTTAAATTTTTGTCTGGCTGTTGGTTGGATAACAACATAACTACTATGTACCCCTAGAGATATTAATTGGTGATTAATTTTTTCCCAATCGTTTGGTTGATAAGTCATTGTTGTACTGGAATACAAAGTATTAAGTTGAAGTGGTTTTAATATAGAGAGATTTTGTTCAACAACATGTTTTCCCGTTGGTTTAACCATATGTGTAAAACTTTCAGACCAATAGTTTGTATTTCTATGGTTGAATTGGTGAGAAATTTTTATCTTGGCAGGGATACATCTTACCAAAAAAGGTACAATCCATTGATCAGCTAAATTTATAATTAAATCATAATCATTTTTCCGTAATTTATTGATTAATAAAATAAAGTTAACTAATTTGGCTATTGTGTTATTTTTTTTGTTTTTAATGCCATAAAGTGCATGAATTTCTCTATTTTCAGACAAGATTGGTATTGTATCTTGATAGAGAAGAATATCAATTTTAGCGGTTGGATAATTTTTTTTGAGCGTGCTAACGACAGGTGTTGTCAGCAACATATCTCCATGAAATCGCATTTTAATGATCAGAATTTTTTTAAATTGTTTATCCACTTGCTGCAGTCACTCTTGAATTGTTTGTTTATAAGTTTATCTGATTTTTGACCAATGTTATCATTATAAATTCAACAAATTTAAGATAGTTAATTTATTAGAATAATCTAAATGGTTACCTATTTTGGCATTAAAAATAACTTTTGTTTTAAAAAATTTCAGCAGGTTTGAAAAAATAATAAAAATTTGAATTTATATAAAGTAAAGGATTTTTAATATTATCAATTATCTTAACAATAAAATTACTGATTTGTAATTTATTATCTACTATTTTTACTACACATCACGCTATCTATCTATTTTTTAAATAGAAATATCCATAAATATTTTTAGAAAGTTTGAATCGACAGTGGTGAAAGATTATATGGCTAGTATGAAAATAAGATAACTCGATGGTTTGATTTAGTTTATTATAACAAAAAATTGAATAATTTCTGTTACTCTTCAAGTTTCTGTTAACGGTTTGAGTAATTATGGTAATAATTTTAAATGCACCGGTTATTTCACTTTAGAGAATAAATTTTAGATGTTTATTTCATTATCCCAAAAATAGTAATTTTTGACTGTCTGAGTAATGTTTTTATTCAAAGAAAAATTATATCGATATGTAAGTTCAAACTTAATGAATAAAATAATAGGGTTTTCCTATTTTTAATAATTATTTATATTCGATAATTTTTTTCAAAAGGTCATTTATTATATTGAAAACAGATTTTTTTAGTCTATTTTAAGATAAAATTAATAAAGCTATTTGCTATTAAAGCATTAATTAAAATTTTAGTTTTATTCAAATCGTTCCTTGCATTCCTCCGCACTTAGTCGATATTTTCAGTCGTTGCAATAGCTATAAAAACGCATAGTAGTTACTTTTCTTTTTATCGGTATTAATCATATCATAAAATGTTTAGGTTGGCTGTCTTCTATATAATCGGTTAGACACCTATCAACAGCAGTTTGGTTGTCAATGATTTTTCATTAGAGGTGATATGGAGTTGTTATAGCTGTTTATGTTTTTATTTTAATTAGCAAAAAATACACTGAAAAATTATCTATTTTGCTACCAACATTAGTAACTGTTACTGTCGATAAATTAATAAATATCTGATATCAGATAAAGTTGAGAATTTAAACTTACTTAAATCGTGACTGACCAATTTAATTGGTTTAATTAACTCAAGGCTAAAATGTCTTAATATTTTAGTATTGAATCTTTGGACAACTTTTCTTAGGTGCCATACCACTAGCTAGTAATAATAGCTTATGGCGTATTTTAACCATTAACGATTTATTTCTTGATGATAAATAGGTAAAAATATTAAAAAAGAGATGTAAATTTTTCAAATAGGGCGTAGATCTTGTTGTGAAAAGAATGGAATGAATAAAAATGTGAATAATATAAAGCTTTGTTTTATACATCCAAAATACTATATAAAAAACCCAGCTTGCGCTGGGTCATTTAATCTAACTATATGCATGAAATAAAAGGATTTATTTCTATCGATGTCCACATATCGACCACACCTAAAAATACCGCTTTAATTAAAGCGGTATTTTATATCAATAATCTGTTCACCTACTTGATGACACATACTGCACATTAAGCCTGTTGCTCAATAGTGAAATAAAACTGCTTTCAATAAAAACAAGTTAGATACATCTAAAAAACACAAAAATARGTTATTTTTTAATCTTATATAGGTCATTTTTAATTCAAAAATTGATTATTTTATCATCAATAGCTGGTTTTTTTGTAAGTCACAATTAATTTTGCTATTGAGCAACAGGCTTATTGTACGGTTAGTGAGCCAACGCGTTTTTTTTCCTATCGACGTGATGGCGTGACAGGACGAATGGCATCATTGATCTGGTTAAAATAAATCTTTAATCAGATTAATTATTATTTTTTATATCAATAGCTGATTTTTATCGTAAGTAACTTGAATAGTATGAAATAAAACCTCATTTAATCTGCATAAATGATTGCAATTGTATTTTGGAGGTATTATGCGTTTGGATCGTCTTACCAACAAATTTCAACAAGCACTAGCTGATGCTCAATCTTTAACAATTGGACAAGATAATCAATTTATTGAACCAGTACATTTACTGGTTGCCTTGTTAGATCAAGAAGGCGGTACATTACGTCCTTTATTGACATCGATAGGGGCTAATATTAGTCAGCTTAGTAACAAATTAAACGATATTCTCAATACCTTACCGCAAGTGCATGGCACTGCTGGTGATATCCAGCCATCAAACGATCTTATTCGGCACTTAAATTTGTGTGATAAGTTGGCGCAACAGCGAGGTGATACGTTTATATCCTCAGAGCTATTTCTTCTGGCAATTTTTGATGCCAAAACCTCCCTGACAGATACGCTTAAAACGATGGGAGCGAATAAAGCAAATATAGAAAAGGCGATAGAACAAATGCGTGGTGGTGATAATGTTAATGACCAAGGTGCTGAAGAACAACGTCAAGCACTTAAAAAATACACAATTGATTTAACTGAAAGAGCTGAACAAGGCAAACTCGATCCTGTTATTGGACGTGATGAAGAGATCCGTCGAACGATACAAGTTCTCCAGCGGCGGACAAAAAACAATCCGGTTTTAATTGGTGAACCAGGGGTAGGTAAAACCGCGATTGTTGAAGGTCTTGCTCAAAGAATTGTTAATGGTGAAGTACCCGAAGGGCTGAAAAATAAACGCGTTCTTTCTTTAGATATGGGTGCTTTGCTGGCTGGCGCTAAATATCGGGGCGAATTTGAAGAGCGCTTAAAGGCTGTCTTAAATGATCTGGCCAAACAAGAAGGAAGTGTGATTCTGTTTATCGATGAATTACATACTATGGTTGGTGCAGGTAAAGCTGAAGGAGCAATGGATGCTGGTAATATGTTAAAACCAGCACTAGCGCGAGGAGAATTGCATTGTGTCGGTGCGACTACACTTGATGAATATCGTCAGTATATTGAAAAAGATGCGGCATTAGAGCGTCGTTTCCAGAAAGTTTATGTTGCTGAACCTACCGTTGAGGACACCATTGCAATATTAAGGGGACTGAAAGAACGTTATGAGTTGCATCATCATGTACAAATAACTGACCCTGCTATTGTTGCGGCTGCCAGTTTATCAAATCGTTATATTTCTGATCGTATGCTACCTGATAAAGCAATAGATTTAATTGATGAAGCTGGCGCTAGTCTACGGATGCAGATGGATTCCAAACCGGAAGCGCTTGATCGTTTAGAACGTCGAGTTATTCAATTAAAACTTGAACAACAAGCGCTAAAAAAGGAATCTGATGACGCCAGTAAAAAGCGGCTTAAAATGTTAGAGGAAGAACTAACGGAAAAAGAACGGGAATATTCAGAGCTAGAAGAAGAGTGGAAAGCGGAAAAAGCAGAGCTTACCGGTACACAGCATATAAAAGCGGAATTGGAAAACGCACGTATAAGTATGGAGCAGGCTCGGCGTAGCGGTGATTTAGCTAAAATGTCAGAATTGCAATATGGTAAAATTCCTGAATTAGAAAAACAACTTGAAGCTGCCACTAAAGCGGAAAGTCACACCATGAAGTTATTGCGCAATAAAGTAACTGATGCAGAGATTGCAGAAATATTAGCGCGCTGGACAGGCATTCCCGTTTCAAGAATGTTAGAAAGTGAACGTGAAAAGTTACTCCATATGGAACAGGATCTGCATAAGCGTGTCATTGGTCAGAATGAAGCTGTTGATGCGGTATCTAATGCTATTCGGCGTAGTCGTGCTGGTTTATCAGATCCAAATCGGCCTATTGGCTCATTCTTATTTTTAGGTCCTACGGGTGTTGGTAAAACCGAGCTATGTAAAGCACTGGCAAATTTTTTATTTGATAGTGACGATGCAATGGTACGTATTGATATGTCCGAATTTATGGAAAAACATACAGTCTCCAGGCTAGTTGGTGCACCTCCAGGTTATGTAGGATATGAAGAAGGCGGTTATTTAACCGAAGCAATCCGACGCCGCCCTTATTCTGTTATTTTGCTTGATGAAATTGAAAAAGCGCATCCAGATGTTTTCAATATTTTATTGCAAGTACTGGATGATGGACGTTTGACTGATGGGCAAGGAAGAACGGTCGATTTTCGTAATACGGTTGTCATTATGACATCAAACCTAGGTTCGGATTTGATCCAAGAGCGTTTTGGTAGTTTGGGTTATGACGAAATGAAAGAACTCGTCATGGAAGTTGTCAGCCGTAGTTTCCGACCCGAATTTATTAACCGTATTGATGAGGTAGTAGTATTCCATCCACTCGATAAAGAGCAAATTACAGAAATTGCGCAGATCCAACTATCGCGTTTATACAAGCGAATGGAAGAGCAAGGCTATAAAGTAAAAATCACGCCAGCGGCGTTAGAAAAATTAGGCGAAGCGGGATTTGATCCGGTATTTGGTGCACGCCCTTTGAAACGAGCGATCCAACAAGAGATAGAAAATCCATTGGCTGAACAGATGCTATCAGGCAAATTGGTGCCAGGCAAACAAGTCACTTTAGATATTAAAAAAGGTGTTATTGTTGCTAAGCAATAAATAAAATTAAATTATTAATCTTATTTGAAGAGGTAATATTTGCCTCTTCAATAGTATTATAAGAACTCAATCGCCTTGATTAAAGATCATTATTAGCAACTAGCATAGATACTATCAATTCAAAGTTAGAACAATAAATGAGCATTTAAACAGAAAAAATGTAAATAATAGTTGTTAGTTTCAGAAAACCCCCTTGTATCTTGTTTTTGTGATAATTAGCTACTATCACATGGGACAGAGTGAGCTTGTAATACCCCTGATGGGAAAACCTTGTGTTTTAGTAAAAGCCCTCTGTTTCTCCTTTCATGCCAGCATTTAG
>NZ_NHNG01000661.1:0-24150 GCF_002287155.1 Arsenophonus sp. ENCA | reverse complement strand
ATCGAGAAGTTAAACAAAATTGTGGTATTGAACGCTGTCAGGCTCGCACGAGCCGAGCGCAAAGAAATCATATTTTTCTCGCTATTTCTGCGTGGTTTGAACAACATAAACGTCGTATATCTGAAAAAATAACCCTTTATCAACAAAATTGGGACGTAATCAAAAATGCTATTGCTGAGCACATCCGTGTTTTATTAGCGTACCCAAATTAGTTTTGTGCGAAACTCGTGTAAAGGGAGTGCTATCAGAATAGACCAAAATACGGTTCGTAAGGTTAGAGCAAAGCGATCCTGGGTTACTTTACCAATACGGGTACTAGCGCGAAGAAGAAAATTATTATAATGCTGATGGGTACTAATGCTAAAAATGACGATAGCAACAGCAGCGAGCAGGTATAACAAACTATCCTGACTGGCGAAGATAACTCTAATTGCGCCACTGAGTTGAGATAATGTATCTAATGATAGTAAGCGAGTCAGATCTTTTACTATGGTAATTGGATAGTTGAGACTTATAGGATCGGTATCCGCAATCCAGAACATATAGCGATGGGTCGCATCTTTGATATCTGTTAATGCATCGGTTAACTGGGTTGCCGCAACGTAAGGCTTGGTTAATTCCAATATTTCACTATCATAACCAGAAATTATTGAGCTTAATAATTCTTTCCGGGTTTGGATGAGCGAATCATAAATTTGCGTTTGTTCTGGCGTCAAATTTTTTATTTCGGCTTGCTTTTCCTCGTTCTCTTTATTGTTGGAATCGAGATTTTCCAACATATCTTGATACTGAAGGCGATCAACTCGTTTGTTGATGATTTCTCTGTCAATTTGCTGATTTTTGGGAATTTCTGGCAAATGGTATAACTGCGCGCGTAATGCTTCACCTAAAGTAGTTGAACCGCTTAACCATTGGGCCTGTTCACGAATTGTCCCAAGCGCTTGACGAACGGTTAGTATATCACTGGAAGTCTGGCGTTGCCTTTGTTCAATATCATTTATTCTGTATGCTTGTTCATTAAGTCGTTGTGATAATTTACGATTTAGTTGCAATTGGGCTGTTAAAAATTTGGGAAGCTCTTCCCCTTGAGCAGCTAACATTTCAGTGTGTTTAAGTGCCAGTTGTGCTTTCTGTTGGCGCTGAAAGTTTAGATGATTTCGTAGTTGTTGAAGCTCTTGGTCGATTTGCTGATAACGTTTTTTAAAAAGCTCAATGCGTAAACGAGCAATTTCTTGGCGATTATTGGCTGAAAGCTGTGCTATTTCTAGTTCATTGGTTTTTGACTTTCTTGCCGTGACTTCTGTTTGTGCTAAGTTATATTGTGCTTCAGCTAAAGGGGAAACCGGAACATGCAGCGACTCTAGTCTTACGGTAGAGTCAGAAAGCAGCCGGCGAGCTTCTAATAATTGTTGAGGCAATGTTACAAGAGAATCGCTAATTTCACGATTTCTATCTTGTTCTTGCTGAATTTGTCTGCCTTGCTCAAGTAATTGACTACTAGCCTGAACAATACGTTGCTCAAGTTCGAGGATAGTTATATTGGTTGGTATAGTAACTGTTTTATTGCTTTCAATAAGAAATTGTTGCTGTAATTCTTTTATGATTTTGGGGAAATCATCAATTGCCTCTTGATAAGCACGGGTTTTTTTCTCTGACTCTTGTGCCTCTGATAACCAATTTAGGGCAACTTGTAATGCCTGAATAATCTCTGCATTTTTTGAATTTTTATTTGCTTCAAGTTGCTTAATCTCTTTTTTAATTTGTATTTTATCAAGATTAATTGCAGCAAATGCAGGTATCGTGATGAAAAAGAGACTAAATAGAATGCCGACTATCAGGCGCACAATATGATTTCCTCAGATAAAATTATTCAGATCCATCAATTAAATTTTGTCGATGGGTCTGTTCCTCAGTATTTGGATAAATTGATTCTGCTAATAATTCTCCTACTCGAGTGATGGATCCTTGCTCTAGAGTAGAATTGAATTTGATATGATTAGATTCAAACAAATTGATAACAGTTGAACCCAGTTTGAATTTTCCCATTTCTTCACCTTTTTTCAGATAAACTGCACCTGTTTTATCTTTTTCTGCGTAAGTCCAACGTTTGATAATTCCTTCCCGTTGATTATTGACGCAGCCACACCAGCTAGTATCTATGCTGCCAACAATTGTTGCGCCTATTAGAATTTGAGCCATTTTTCCAAATGCTGTTTCAAAAATACAGATGAGACGTTCATTACGGGCGAAAAGATTAGGGACGTTTGTTGCAGTCAGTTGATTAACAGAAAAGAGATCACCAGGAACATAAATCATTTCAGTTAGTAAGCCATCACAAGGCATATGGACACGATGATAGTCACGTGGAGATAAGTAAGTAGTTACAAATAAACCATTTCGAAACTGCTCGGCCAGTATATAATTACCTGCTAATAATGCCGCTAAACTGTAAGAATGACTTTTAGCTTGTAGGATCTGATCATCTATAATTAATCCTAATTGGCTTATTACACCATCGGCTGGTAGAGCAAGTTGATTACTACCTGCAACAATAGGACGAATATTTTGTTTTAATGGGCGAGTAAAAAATTCATTAAAGGTAGAATAAGCGCAAAACTCACTTTCTTTGGCTTCTGCCATATCAACTTTATAAAACTTGGCAAAAAGCTTGATCATTAATTGGGTAAACCCAGCCGCTTTTTGATCCGCAAGCCAACCTGCTAATTGCGTTAGCCCTTGTTTTGGTAATAGATATTGTAATTTGATCTTTATTTTTTCCAGCACATTAACCTCTAATCTGATCCTAATGTTATTGGGTTGTAATCAAAAAAAGATAGTTATTGTACCTATGCTTTTTATGAATTCCAGAATTATGTTTATAACTATTTATTATCTGTAAAAGATCCACGTGGTTTTATTTGTTCCATGCTTGCTAAAATTCGATGGTAATTTTCAAAACGTGATTTTGCTATTTTTCCAGCGATTACCGCTTGTTGTAATGCACATCCAGGATCGTCTAAATGCTTGCAATCATGAAATTTGCAGTATCCCAAATATTGCCTGAATTCGACAAATCCTTTAGTTATTTGTTCCTTTGTTAGATGCCATAAGCCAAACTCACGGATGCCTGGTGAATCGATAAGATCACCTCCTTTGGCGAAGTGGTAAAGACGTGCCGTTGTTGTTGTATGTTGACCTAATCCTGAATTATCAGATACTTGGTTGATTAAGATTTTTTCTTCATTATCAGGTAATAAGTTATTAATCAAACTGGACTTACCGACACCAGATTGCCCGACAAAAATAGATATTTTTCCTATAAGGTTTTCAATAAGCGTATCTATTCCTTCATTAGTATGACTGGATACCTCTAAAACTACATAGCCAATGTTATGATAAAGTTTTATTGCTTTACTTATTTCTTTTCTGTTCTCTTTACTGAGTAGGTCAATTTTATTTAAAATAATCATTGGTGCAATATTAAGTGTTTCGCAGGCAACTAAATAACGATCAATAATATTTAATGATAATTGGGGTAAAATTGCTGAGACAATAATCGCTTGGTTGATATTAGCCGCGATAGGCTTGAGCCCGTCATAGTAATCGGGGCGAGTCAAGACCGATGTTCGTTCATAGACTGCTTCTATGACACCATTAACTTTTATATTAGATTGCTGATGTAGCGCAGGACGCCAAATAACACGATCACCGGTGACTAATGAGTGAATTGTTCGGCGAATATTACAGCGTTGAATGTCACCTTCATTTGTCTCGATATCTGCATGCTGACCAAAACGGCTAATAACTAACCCATCTTGGGGAATACCAAGCTGATTATCATCAATATCTTGCTGAGATTGTTTTTTTAGCTTAGTTTGATGGTTTGCATGTATTCGGCGTTGTTGGCCTTTGGTAAATTTCTTTTTAGCCACCTGACCTCACTAATTTTATTGGTTTGTTGATTGAATTCATTATCAAGAGTTATCGCAGTTGTGCTTTTAAGAAGCTATCATACACTAAGTATTGCATGCTATCAGTTTAGAATGGAACCTAGGATATAACATGGTAAATAGTGAGAACAATTTGATATGGATAGATTTGGAAATGACGGGATTGGATCCGGAACAGGATCGTATCATTGAGATCGCAACAATCGTCACTGATTCCAATCTAACTATTTTATCCGAAGGGCCAGTGATTGCCATTCATCAATCAGAGCAACAGTTGTCACTTATGGATGAGTGGAATGTTAAAACTCATACTGAAAGTGGATTGATTGATAGAGTTAAATCTAGTCAATATGATGAAAAAAAAGCTGAATTAGCCACAATTGCATTTTTAGAAAAGTGGTTACCTGCGGGGGTTTCACCTATTTGTGGTAATAGTGTTGCTCAAGACCGTCGTTTTTTATTCAAATATATGCCTGAGTTGGAAAAATACTTTCATTACCGTTACTTAGATGTGAGTAGCTTAAAAGAGCTGGCGCGACGTTGGAAGCCTGATATATTGGCCGGTTTTACGAAAAAAAATACCCATCAGGCTTTAGAAGATATAAAGGAATCTATTGCAGAATTAGCTTATTATCGTCAACACTTTATCAACCTTTAAATCGTGTTATGATCATGCTGATTATGAGCGATTTGCTGTTTTAATCAGCATTTAGATTGAAAATAGATTTTTTATGGCTAAAAGTACTTGTCTGTTTGATAATTTTTCGTATAATTCGCAACCCATAGTGATTGGTAATATTGTTGTTATAAATATGCGGGAATAGCTCAGTTGGTAGAGCACGACCTTGCCAAAGTCGGGGTCGCGAGTTCGAGTCTCGTTTCCCGCTCCAGTATCTTATTTATTTTTATTTCTTAATCACCTTTTCTTAATGCGGGAATAGCTCAGTTGGTAGAGCACGACCTTGCCAAGGTCGGGGTCGCGAGTTCGAGTCTCGTTTCCCGCTCCAAATTATCCTTTTATCATTATTAGCATAAAACTCTGTGATATAATTTATTGTTTTTTATTATATTTTTTGTTCTTTCAGCTTATTAATTACTCAAAGTTTAGTGGCCAATTTATACCTATTTTGTTGATGAATTTTATTTTTCTGTTTTGGATTTTATTTAATTATAAGAATAAAATTTTTTGTTGCACTATGATAAAAACCGTCTATTTTTAAATAGGAGAGTTAGTTACTAAAAGAAGTCACAGTCTTGATTAATAGTCAACAATTATATAGCTAATCGAGATAGAATTTATTTGAAAAATCGGGCACATAGGACTTAGGACTTAGGACTTAGGACTTGCAAATCGTATCTGCTAGGCATAGAATTCCACTCCCCCAATTTTGAAGTAGATGTGATGTTACAGCATATACTTTATCAGTGAAGTGAACAATGTGGTGTCATTCTTGGCAGGGAAATTATTTTAGTATTTAAAATGTATTGTAGGTGAATTGATGTTGTTATTTACATTAATCTTAGAAATTTTATGGCTAAAACTGCTACATTTTCTCAGTTAAAATGTTTTAATAACTTATTCATTTACAATTCAATTTTGGTTATGGCACACAGTGTCTATTTTGCTTTGTTGCACAGAGTTATCCACAGGCAAATGCGTTTTTCTATCGCTATCGCTATTGATGCTTTTCTTTATCAATATCATTTAACTTATTGAAAATATTCAAAAAAATATTTATATTTTTTGATGATTGATTATATGGTTATTTTTTTATGATCAATGCATTTTTATTTTATGCACAAGTAAAATTAAACTATCTATTCTAGAAAATAATGATGTTAATAACCAGATATTGCGCGCAAGGCGCTATTATTATTTTGATAAGATTTTTATTTATAATAAAAGTATCATTTTAACGATATATTTCAAGGTGTAACTACCTGAGGCAATATAACATTTTTAATAGCGGATATTTACCTATGTCTCAATATATTGTAGCGCCTTCTTAGTGATGTAAAAAAGCTTCTCTCAACCAAATAATTTTAATCGTTTAAGACAAAAATATTGCATAATAAACGTTAATCTTTTGATATTAATAGAAATTTTTATATGTTTGTTTTTTATATAAATATATACAGATCAAATGATAGAATATTGATAAAAGCAAGTAACTGAAAAAGATTAACTAGCTGAATAATAAGCATATGATGTAAGTTTTATTGATAAATATGACATTAAATATCGCTATAATATTCGGTAAGTAATAGTATTTTGTGATATATTTTATGAATTAAATTATTAAATAAAAAATTATAAAAAGTGGCAATATTTTCATGAAAGAACTTATATTATTGCTTGCTAATGAAAAGGCAACAATAACCTTAGGGCAGCGTTTAGCTCAGCTTTGTAATCAAGGTTTTATTCTTTATTTATATGGAGACTTAGGTGCGGGGAAAACGACTTTTTGTCGCGGTTTTTTGCAAGGTTTAGGTTATAAAGGACATGTAAAAAGTCCAACTTACACGTTAGTTGAACCGTATTTGCTGGCTCCTAATCCTGTTTACCATTTTGATTTATATCGTTTAACTGATCCTGAAGAGCTTGAATTTATGGGTATCCGTGATTATTTTTATTGGCAGGCTATATGTTTGGTGGAGTGGCCAAAAAAAGGTGAAGGGATGCTACCATGCGCTGATCTTGAACTCTACCTATCATATGACAATAATGGAAGACAAGCACGATTTGTCGCGTTATCAACATATGGGGAAATGTTATTAGAAAAATTGTCATAATAGGAATACTAATCATGATGAAGACTTTGATGATTAATATAATAAAAAGATGGCAAACTCATGTATTTCTTTTATTAATGACAATAATATTACTTAGCAACTTATTATTGTCTAATGCACAGGCTGCAACTTTATCCAATATTCGCGTCAATGATAATTTATCCGAGGCAAAAGTCACTTTACACTTTGCTGGCGGTAATCCAGAGTACCGCTTCTTTCCCCTTCATGAGCCTGAGCGTTTGGTTGTCGATTTTCGTCAATCTGATCAGGTATCTGGCTTACCAATGAAGTTTATAAATAATAATTTGGTTAAAGGGATCCGTACTAGTCAGCCACCGAATAGTCAGTATCAACGTATTGTTATCGAATTGGCAAATGCAGTGAAAGCAAGTGCGGTGGCTGAACAAATAAATCATCGCTATCAAATAGTTTTTACCTTAAAGAATAATCGTGCTGGGGCATCGCAGCCTCAGACATCTCAGTCCGCAACTGAAGCAACTAATAAATTGCTATCAATTGATTCACAAGCTGAGAAAAAGTTTGCCAATAACTCACCAACTCCCTCAATATATAAAAATTTACCTAAAGGTACTCGGCAAGTTGTCGTGGCAATTGATGCTGGACATGGGGGTAAAGATCCAGGCGCAATTGGGCAAAATGGTCATCGTGAAAAAAATATAACAATGATAATTGCTCGTAAATTAGAGAACCATTTAAAGACAGATCCAATGTTTAAGCCAGTGATGACCCGTAATGGCGATTATTTTATTTCTATAGCGGGTCGTTCAGAAGTGGCACGCCAAAAAGCGGCTGATATGCTCGTTTCAATTCATGCTGATGCAGCACCTAATAATCGTGCCCGAGGTGTTTCTGTTTGGGTGCTTTCCAATCGAAGAGCGAATAGTGAATTGGGTAATTGGCTTGAACAACATGAAAAGCAATCTGAATTATTAGGTGGTGCCGGTGATGCGTTAGCAAATGGTGCAGATCCTTATCTTAGCCAAGCTGTTTTAGATTTACAATTTGGCAATTCCCAACGTGTAGGTTATGCTGTCGCGGTAAAAGTACTGAGAGAATTAAGTAAAATTGGTAATATCCATAAATATGATCCAGAACATGCCAGTCTTGGTGTACTTCGTTCTCCCGACATTCCATCTATTCTGGTGGAAACAGGTTTTATTAGTAATATTTCTGAAGAGCGCCTTTTAGTTTCTGACGATTATCAGGAAAGTTTAGCAGTAGCTATTCATCAAGGATTACGCAATTATTTTACCCAACACCCCTTACAAGCAGCGCCAAAATGATGGAATATGGCAGAGGTCATTATGTCAGCGATACAAATTCTTTCTCCTCAGTTAGCTAATCAAATTGCTGCGGGTGAAGTTGTTGAACGCCCATCATCGGTTGTGAAAGAGTTAGTCGAAAATAGTCTTGATGCTGGCGCCAGCCGTATTGATATTGAAATTGAGCGTGGTGGGGCAAAACTTATCCGTATCCATGACAATGGTAGTGGTATCGCCAAAGAAGATTTAACACTAGCATTGGAGCGGCATGCTACCAGCAAAATAGCCACGTTAGAAGATCTGGCCGCTATTATGAGTATGGGATTTAGAGGAGAAGCGCTGGCCAGTATTAGTTCGGTTTCTCGTTTAATACTAACTTCACGCGTCGAAACTCAGACAGAAGCCTGGCAAGCTTATGCTGAAGGGCGTGAGATGAATGTTACGCTAAAACCTGCTGCTCACCCAATAGGAACAACGGTTGAAGTTCTTGATCTGTTTTATAATACGCCGGCTCGACGTAAATTTTTACGTACAGAAAAAACCGAATTTAGCCATATTGATGAGATTGTACGTAGAATAGCTTTAGCGCGTTTCGATGTTGCAATCAATTTGCATCATAATGGTAAATTAGTTCGCCAGTATCGTGCGACAAATAGTGAAGAGCAATATGAACGACGCTTAGCTGCTATTTGTGGCACTTCTTTTATACAAAATGCGCTGAAATTATGTTGGCAACATGGTGATTTAGCCATTAAAGGCTGGATAACTAATCCCTATTTAGGTAAGGCCGCTGAAATTCAATATTGTTATGTTAATGGGCGCATAATGCGCGATCGATTAATCAATCATGCAATTCGTCAGGCCTATGCTGATCGTCTGCAAGAAGAACAGCAAGCGGCTTATGTGCTTTATTTAACCATTGATCCTCATCAGGTTGATGTTAATGTTCATCCAGCCAAACAGGAAGTCCGTTTTCACCAAGCGAGATTGGTTCATGATTTTATCTATCAGGGTGTGAACACGGTACTAAGCCAACAACACCAAAAACAATTTAATGAAGTCTCTGTTAGTTCAAACCAGGAAACTCATCTTGCTTCAGGATTACAAAATCGGTTAGCTGCGGGTGAAAATTTTTTTGCCTCAGATGATTCAAACCAGCATTTAGTTATTAAAGAGCAAGAAGCACAAGTAATAACAGAATTAAGCGCCAGTAGCCAAATTTCGCCGTCTAAAACAGCATCATTTTCTTGTTACAATAATGGAAAAATAGCTAAAAAAATCTATAACAAAAAACAGGGTGAGCTTTATCAGCAATTGATGCAAAATGAACCAGCTAAACAAGAAAAAATCCCACTTTTTCCAGAGCGAGAAGCGATAAAAACTGAAAAAATAGCAGTAAAATCGGTTGATATAGAAAAAAATGATAAAAATTATACATTTGGTAAAATACTAACAATTTATTCTAAAAATTTCGCATTTATTGAATCATCATTTGGAATAGGTTTGTTATCATTAGCGGAAGCTGAGCGATATTTAAAGCGAAGTCAATTAATTCCTACTGATAAAGAATTAAAATCTCAGCCCTTACTGATACCAATAAAGCTCGCATTAACAGAAAAGGAAATTGAAACTTTTTATCGAGTAAAGGTATTATTAAGTACCTTAGGTTTTGACATCAATATTTCTCATAACAAAGCAACAATTAGTGGTGTATCTTGTCCTTTGAGATCACAAAATTTAGCTGAACTATTTCCAAAACTATTGAAATATCTTGCTCAAAATACTTCTTGTCAGTTGATGGAATTAGTTGTTTGGTTAGCAGATCATTTAGTAAATGAAAAACAAGTGTGGACGATTGCACAAGGGGTACAGTTATTAGCGGATCTGGAGCGGACTTACCCTGAATTAGTTAAAGAACCACCGAAAACATTACTACAACTAATTGATTTTGAATCGGTGATAACGGCTTTAACTCATGAGTAAACAAATTTTTCAACATAAACCGCAAGCGATTTTTATCATGGGGCCAACGGCGTCAGGAAAGACAGCATTGGCAATGGCATTGCGTCAACAATTACCCGTTGAAATAATTAGTGTAGATTCTGCTTTAATTTATCGCGGTATGGATATAGGAACAGCGAAACCAACACGGGAAGAGCAACAAATTGCTCCACACCGATTAATTGATATATTGGATCCTGCTCAGTCTTATTCAGCCGCAGATTTTCGCCGTGATGCTTTATTAGAAATGGAAAAAATTGTCGCATCGGGCCGTATTCCCTTACTCGTTGGGGGGACTATGCTATATTTTAAAGCATTACTGGATGGGCTGTCACCCTTACCTTCTGCCGATGTCATAATTCGGGCAGAAATTGAAATGCAAGCGAAACAATTTGGTTGGGGTGCAATTCATAAACGTTTGCAAGCGGTTGATCCAATATCGGCAGCTAGAATCCATCCTAATGATCCTCAACGATTGTCTCGTGCCTTGGAGGTTTTCTTAGTTTCCGGGAAGAGTCTGACAGAATTAACTGAAATTGTAGAGGCAGAATTACCTTATAATGTGTTACAGTTTGCGATTTCACCGCAAGATCGTAAAATTCTCCACCAACGTATTGAGATGCGCTTCCTGCAAATGTTGAAGACGGGTTTTGAGGATGAAGTTAGCACTCTTTATGCTAGAGGGGATCTCAATGGGGATCTACCCGCTATACGTTCTGTTGGTTATCGTCAGATGTGGTCATATTTGTCTGGTGAAATCAGCTATGATGAAATGGTTTATCGTGGTATATGTGCAACACGTCAATTGGCTAAACGTCAAATTACATGGTTAAGAGGATGGAAAAACGTGCATAGACTCGATAGCGATCATATTAAGGGAATTCTTAACACAATATTGCATGTTATTAGTGCATAGGTTTGCTATTTATGTACAATTGGTGGTAAAGGCACAATTTTTTTTGAGTAGTTAATTTTTTCGAACCATAAAGGTTCTTAGTTAAAAACAACAAAATAAGGAAAATAGAGAATGGCTAAGGGGCAATCTTTGCAAGATCCGTTCCTAAACGCGTTACGTCGTGAAAGGGTTCCGGTTTCCATTTATTTGGTCAATGGCATCAAATTACAAGGTCAAATCGAATCATTTGATCAATTTGTTATTTTACTGAAAAACACAGTAAGCCAAATGGTATATAAGCATGCTATTTCTACTGTAGTACCTTCTCGTCCTGTATCTCACCATAGTAATCAAGGGGGTAATACAGGCTTAGATAATTACAATATAGGTAATGTGGCAGTTCCACAGGATAGTGATGCGACTGAATAATTCAGTTAATTATCTGAACAAAAAAGTACAGGTAAAGTTCCTTTTACCTGTATTTTGCCTGTTTGATATTTTTTAAGTCTAAGGAGTTGTGCTTTTGTTTGATAGACATGAAGGTGGGGAATTAGCTGTTCTTGTGCATGTTTTTTTCTCTAATGAAAAAGATACTGAAAACCTGATTGAATTTGAATCATTAGTCATCTCTGCGGGCATTAAGCCAGTACAGATAATCACAGGAAATCGCAAATCACCGCAGGATAAATATTTTGTTGGTGAGGGTAAAGCAGAAGAAATTGCGGCAGCTGTTAAAGACAGTAATGCCGATGTGGTTCTTTTTGATCATACGTTAAGCCCTGCACAGGAAAGAAATCTTGAACGATTATGTCAGTGCCGAGTTATTGATCGTACGGGTTTAATTTTAGATATATTTGCACAGCGCGCACGTACACATGAAGGTAAACTACAAGTTGAATTAGCTCAGTTAAGGCATATTTCTACCCGTTTGGTACGTGGCTGGACTCACCTTGAACGACAGAAAGGAGGGATCGGCTTACGTGGACCTGGTGAAACGCAACTTGAAACGGATCGTCGATTGATCCGCGGTAAAATTCGACAAATTCTTTCTCGGTTGGCTAAGGTAGAAAAGCAGAGAGAGCAGGGTAGACAAGCTAGAAGTAAAGCGGGTATTCCCACCATATCATTGGTAGGTTACACTAATGCAGGTAAGTCTAGTCTGTTTAATCAAATGACAAAGTCTGAAGTATATGCAGCAGATCAATTATTTGCGACGTTAGATCCTACATTACGGCGTATTGATATTGATGATGTTGGGGTGACAGTGTTGGCTGATACTGTAGGTTTTATTCGCCATCTACCTCATGATCTGGTCGCTGCATTTAAAGCAACATTGCAGGAAACACGCGAAGCCAGTCTATTATTACATGTTGTCGATGCTGCGGATAACCGTATGGAAGAAAATATCTGCGCAGTTGAGAGTGTACTAGAAGAAATTGAGGCTAATGAAATTCCGGCGCTGTTAGTCATGAATAAAATTGACATGTTGAATGGATTTACTCCCCGTATTGATCGCGATGAGAATAATGTCCCAATTCGGGTCTGGCTCTCTGCTCAAACTGGTGAAGGGATTCCATTATTATTACAGGTGCTGACAGAACGTCTTTCTGGTGAAATTGCACACTATGAATTGCGTTTACCGCCAGAAGCGGGTCGTTTGCGCAGTCGGTTCTATCAACTTCAGGCAATCGAATATGAAGAAATGGATAAAGATGGCAGTATCGTGCTTGAAGTGAAGCTGCCCATTGTTGACTGGCAAAGACTTTGCAAGCAAGAACAACCTTTACTTGAGTACATTGTTAAGTCAACACATTAAATGTGGTCAATAAATTGAACAAATTAAGAGTAAAATATTTTGCTCTTAGCCCTGAAAAACCAATCATAACGAATGGAGCTATAACATGGCGTGGAATCAGCCCGGTAATAACGGACAGGACCGCGACCCGTGGGGAAGCAGCAATAGCGGCAACTCCAGTGGTAATAAAGGTAATCGGAAAAAGGGAACTACTGATCTTGACGATCTGTTCCGCAAGTTGAGTCGCAAACTTGGTGGTTTAGGTGGGAATAATAAAGGTAAAAATGGTTCGAGTAATCAAAATGGCGTCAATATAAACGGCCGTTTTATCGTATTTATTATCGCAGCAGTTGTTATTATTTGGGCTGCAAGTGGTTTTTATACGATAAAAGAGAGTGATCGTGGCGTCGTTTTCCGTTTTGGTAAATATAGCCATACTGTTGAACCGGGTTTAAATTGGAAACCAAATTTTATTGAAAAAGTGATTCCGATTAATGTTGAAACCATTCGTGAACAAGCGACTAATGGTATAATGTTAACTTCGGATGAAAATGTTATTCAAGTAGAAATGAACGTCCAGTATCGCGTAACAGATCCGGCTCAATATTTATTTGTTACTAACCCGGATAACAGTTTACGTCAGGCAATAGATAGCGCAGTACGTGGAATTATTGGCCAATCAGCAATGGAACAGGTGTTAACGACGAAACGTGCCTTTATCCGTGATGAAACACAGAAAGAGTTAGAAAATACGATAAGACCTTATAATATGGGTATAACGATATTAGATGTTAACTTCCAGGCTGCTCGTCCACCGGAAGCGGTTAAAGCCGCATTTGATGATGTTATTGCAGCGCGAGAAGAAGAACAGAAGACCATTCGTGAAGCGCAAGCTTATCGTAATGAAGTTTTGCCATTAGCGAAGGGTAATGCGCAGAAATTTATTGAAGAAGCAACAGCTTATRAATCAAGTGTGGTTTTCAAGGCGGAAGGTGAAGTAGCCAGCTTTGCTAAAATGTKGCCAGAATATCGAGCTGCTCCTCAAATCACTCGTGAACGTWTATATATTGAGACAATGGAACGAGTATTAAGTAATACGCGTAAGGTTATTGTTAACGACAAGAGCAATAGTATGTTAGTGTTGCCGTTAGAGCAAATTTTACGCAGTGGAACCAAAGATAAAGCAGTAGATATACAAAAAATAACGCCACCAAAAGTTATTCAGCAATCAGATATTTCTACTGAATCGCCTTATTCATATAGCTATGGTACGCGGGATAATGCTCGGGGCAGTAATTCAATTCGTGTAGGGAGACAATAATCATGCGTAAATCAGTGATTGTTATTATTGTTGCTGCATTAGTTGTGTTGTATATGTCAATTTTCACTGTTCAACAAACAGAAAGAGGCATTATTCTACGCTTTGGTAAGGTTGTGCGTGATAGTGACAATAAACCTATTATTTATGAACCAGGTTTGCACCTCAAAATACCATTTATTGAAACGGTAAAAATATTGGATGCTCGTATTCAGACACTGGATGTTCAGGCAGATCGCTATCTGACTCGAGAAAATAAAGATTTAATGGTTGATTCCTATTTAAAATGGCGAATTACTGATTTTAGTCGTTACTATGTGGCGACCGGTGGCGGTAATCCTTATCAAGCTGAAACTTTACTGAAACGTAAATTTAGTGATCGTCTGCGTTCAGAATTTGGCCGGTTAAATGTGAAAGATATTATTACCGATTCTCGCGGGCGCTTGACCGTCGATGTGCGTGATGCACTTAATAAAGGTTCAGGTTCAGATACAGAAGCGACAAAAGATGCAGATCAGGCTATTGCCTCGGCAGCAGCCCGTTTTGATCAAGAGATCAAAGGTAATTCGCCAGTTGTTAATCCAAACAGCATGGCGGCGCTAGGGATCCAAGTTGTCGATGTTCGCATCAAACGTATTGAATTGCCAAGTGAAGTTTCGGAAGCGATATATCAACGTATGCGCGCTGAACGAGAGGCTGTAGCACGCCAACATCGTTCACAAGGTCAAGAAGAGGCCGTGAAGATCCGTGCAGCAGCAGATAAAACAGTGACCGAGACATTGGCAGAAGCGGAGCGCACGGCACTGAAATTACATGGTGAAGGGGATGCGATGGCAACTAAGCTATTTGCTGATGCATTTAACCAAGATCCTGATTTCTATGCTTTCATTCGTAGTTTACGGGCATACGAAAAGAGCTTTAGTAAAAATGGTGATGATGTGATGGTATTAAGTCCAGATACCGATTTTTTCCGCTATATGCGAGCACCAACTAAACAAAGAGCGGTACAGTGATCATTTAAAGACAAATGAAATGATTGCCAATTGACTCTAGGTAAGCCCGCATTAGGCGGGCTTTAATCTGTTAAGATTGTCATGAAAAGACGTATTGGTGTTATAAAAATTGCTGGCAGCTAATGATTGAAATGGTAGAATTCTTTTTTAAGCAATCGAGTGAATTTTGAAATGGGTAAAAACGTTGTCGTATTAGGTACTCAGTGGGGTGATGAAGGTAAAGGCAAAATAGTCGATTTACTAACTGAACGCGCTAAGTATGGTGTTCGTTACCAAGGTGGGCATAATGCTGGTCATACGCTAGTGGTTAATGGTGAGAAAACTGTTCTCCATCTTATCCCATCAGGTATTTTGCGTGAAAATGTCATAAGCGTCATTGGCAATGGTGTAGTATTAGCGCCTGATGCATTAATGGATGAAATGAAAAAATTGGAAGCGCGCGGCGTGCCAGTGCGCGAACGCCTCAAAATTTCGGCAGCTTGTCCATTAATCTTGCCCTATCATGTTGCTTTAGATAATGAGCGTGAAAAAGCGCGAGGCGCAAAAGCGATAGGAACGACCGGCCGGGGCATTGGACCTGCTTATGAAGATAAAGTTGCCCGTCGTGGATTACGTGTTGGCGATCTGTTTAATAAAGAAACCTTTCCAGTCAAACTTAAAGAAATTGTTGATTACCATAATTTTCAATTAGTGAATTATTATAAAGCAGCTGCAATCGATTACCAAAAAACATTAGATGATATTATGGTTATTGCCGATATTTTGACGGCGATGACCGTTGATGTCGCTGATTTATTATACAAAGCGCATCAAAAAGGCGAATTAGTGATGTATGAAGGCGCTCAGGGAACATTGCTGGACATTGATCATGGTACTTATCCCTATGTGACTTCATCAAACACAACGGCGGGCGGTGTTGCGACTGGTTCAGGATTAGGTCCGCGTTATATTGATTATGTTTTAGGAATATTGAAAGCTTATTCTACCCGTGTAGGTGGCGGTCCTTTTCCAACGGAGTTGTCTGATGAGACCGGCGAATACCTGCGTGAAAAAGGGCAAGAATTTGGTGCAACAACAGGCCGTTGCCGTCGTACAGGTTGGTTAGATATTGTTGCTATTAACCGGGCAGTCCAAATCAATTCTCTTTCCGGTTTCTGTTTAACTAAATTAGATGTATTAGACGGTTTGGATGAAGTGAAACTTTGTGTTGCTTATCGCAAACTAGATGGGACTGAATTGACTATAACGCCGTTAGCGGCAGAGGAATGGGAAGATTTAGTGCCGATATATGAAACGTTACCAGGCTGGAGTGAAAGTACTTTTGGTGTAAAAGAATATAATCAATTACCTAAAGCAGCCATTGATTATATTAAACGGATTGAGGAATTAACCGGGGTCCCGATAGATATTATTTCGACTGGACCTGATCGTGCTGAAACAATGATATTACGAGATCCTTTTGATGCATAATTTTACCACTCAATAATATTGCTCAAAGAGTGACGCCTGAACATTCAGGCGTTATTTTTATATCTAGTAATTCATATTACCTGATTACTGATCAATTTTGCTTAATATGATAAAAATTTACATAATAGATATAACTAGATGAATTAATGTCAAGAAGATGTCTTTCCATTTTTGTTTTATAACCAGAGGTTAATGTGCAGTTAACAAGTTTTACTGATTATGGCTTAAGAGCATTAATTTATATGGCTTCATTACCTAAGGATAAAAGAACTAATATTACTGAAGTTGCTAATGTATACGGTGTCTCGCGTAACCATATGGTAAAAATTATTAATCAATTAAGCCGATGTGGACTTGTTGCTGCGGTGAGAGGGAAAAATGTAGGGATTTACTTAGGCAAGCCAGCTGAGCAGATCCGGATAGGTGATGTTGTTCGTCTATTAGAGCCTCTAGCATTAGTTAATTGCTGCAGCGATTTTTGCCATATTACTTCTGCTTGTCGATTAAAAAAAATATTAAATCAAGCAATTGAACTTTTTTTAAATGAATTAGATAAATATACACTGGCAGATCTAATAGAAAATAATAAGCTACTTTATAAGTTACTATTAAAATAAATAACGGGCCTGGTGTATTAGTGGGTTATATTAATCAAAGTGGTAGCGGAGGTGAGTGATGGCAAAAGATCCTTATAAAGACCGGGAAGCTGAGAAATATCATTCACCAATTGCAAGTCGTGAATATATTTTAGAGGTATTAGCAAAATTTACTAAGCCTGTAAGTCGACAGGAAATCGCCCGAATATTAAAGTTAACTAAAGAAGAAGAGTTAAAGGTTTTTCGGCGCCGCTTACGTGCTATGGAACGTGATGGGCAATTGGTATTTACTCGTCGTCAATGTTATGCCTTACCTGAACGCCTTGATTTACTCAAAGGCACAGTTATTGGCCATCGTGATGGTTTTGGTTTTTTACGGGTAGAAGGCCAGAAAGACGATTTTTACCTTTCTTTAGAAGAAATGAAAAAAGCGCTGCATGGTGATGTTGTACTTATCCAGCCATTGGGCAAAGATCGGCGAGGACGTACAGAAGTTCGCATTGTTCGAGTGCTTGTCCCACGAAATAATCATATTGTAGGACGTTATTTTATAGAATCGGGGATGGGGTATGTAGTCCCTGATGATAGTCGACTGTCCTTTGACATATTGATCCCTAAAGAGCAGGTTAACTGTGCCAGGATGGGAAATGTGGTTGTCGTTGAGATGACAACCCGACCAGCGCGCCATACCCAGGCAGTAGGAAATATTGTCGAAGTATTAGGCGAAAGCATGGGGACTAACATTGCGGTAGAGATTGCATTAAGAACCTATGAAATTCCGTATAGTTGGCCGCCACAAGTTGAGAAGCAAGTTGCTGATTTGTCCGAACAGATCCCTGCGTCAGCAAAAAAAGGCAGAGTAGACTTATGTCATCTACCTTTAGTCACCATTGATGGCGAAGATGCCCGAGATTTTGATGATGCAGTTTATTGTATGCCGAAAGAAGACGGTGGCTGGTGCTTATGGGTCGCGATTGCTGATGTTAGTTATTATGTGCGGCCACAAACGGCTTTGGATAGTGAAGCGGTTAGTCGGGGAAATTCAGTCTATTTTCCATCACGAGTGATCCCTATGTTGCCTGAAATTCTTTCTAATGGGTTATGTTCATTAAACCCTGAAGTTGAGAGGCTTTGCATGGTATCTGAAATGCAGCTATCGGCGGAAGGGAAAATTACTTCATCTAAATTCTATGAAGCCGTAATGCGTTCTCATGCCAGATTGACTTATACCAAAGTCTGGAAAATTTTACAGGGTGACGAAGAATTACGTCAACATTATCAAGACCTGGTGCCGCATTTAGAACAACTTCATCGATTATATAAAGCGTTAGACAATGCGCGCATAAAACGGGGTGCTATCTCCTTTGAATCTGAAGAAGCTAAATTTATTTTTAATGCAGAAAAACGCATTGAGCGGATAGAGCCGGTTGAACGTAATGATGCGCATAAATTAATTGAAGAGTGTATGATTTTAGCGAATATCGCTGCCGCACGTTTTGTTGAGCGGAATAAAGAACCTAGCTTGTACCGTGTCCATGATAGGCCCAAACAAGAGAGTATTGTAAATTTGCGGACGGTATTTAGCGAGCTGGGTTTGACATTACCAGGTGGCATGAAACCACAGTCAGCTGATTATGCTAAAGTTATGGATGAAGTGGCTGAACGTCCGGATCATGAATTGCTGCAAACAATGATTTTGCGTTCAATGAAACAAGCTATTTATGATCCTGAAAATAGAGGGCATTTTGGCTTAGCACTGAAGTCTTATGCCCATTTCACTTCACCGATCCGTCGATATCCTGATTTAGCGTTACATCGTTCGATTAAATATCTTTTATCTGGCCAACATGGAAACAATCAACATCGCTCGACGCCGACCGGTGGTTGGCATTCTGATACTCATGAAATGCTGCAATTGGGTGAACATTGTTCAATGACCGAACGGCGAGCTGATGAAGCGACGAGAGATGTTGCTGATTGGTTGAAATGTGATTTTATGCAGGATCAAGTTGGCAATGTATTTACTGGCATTATCACCAGTGTCACGGGTTTTGGCTTTTTTGTCCGCTTAAAAGATCTTTTTATTGATGGTCTGGTGCATGTCTCATCACTTAATAATGATTACTATCGCTACGATAATGTAGGACAGAGACTTATTGGTGAGTCTTCGGGGATGGTATATCGTCTTGGTGATGAAGTTGAAATTAGCGTTGAAGCTGTACATATGGATGAACGCAAGATCGATTTTGCATTGATATCAACCTTACGTAAGGCGAAAAATCCAGGTAAGACAGCAAAAGAAAAAGCAAAAAAGCAATTTAAAAAAACAATTTCAACTCATAGCAAGCAAGATCACAGCCAGGACAAAAATTTTGAGCCTAGTGGTGCATTTATTAAAGCGAATAAAAAAGGCAGCGGCAACGCTAAAAAAGTAGATAAGAAAGGGAAAAAGGTTTCTGATAAAAGTAAAAAAATTGCCGCAAAATTGAGAGCAAAAAAGGCTATCAAAAAAGCACAAAAATAATCTTAGTTATTTTTATTACTGATCTTCATCGGCAATGATTGACTATCTTTGAGAGTTATAAAGTAATCGATAAATTTATGAGTGAAATTATTTATGGTATTCATGCAGTGCAAGCACTGCTGGAGCGCGATCCATCGCGTTTAAAACAAGTTTATGTACTCAAAGGGCGTGAAGATAAACGTTTATTGCCGATTATTCACCAGCTTGAAAAATTGGGTATTATTATCCAGTTAGCTAATCGTCAATGGATGGATAAGCAGACAGAGAACGCTGTTCATCAGGGCATTATTGCTCAGGTAAAACCCGGGCGGCAATATCAAGAGAGTGATTTAGATATTATTATTTCTCAGACAAAATCACCCTTTTTGCTTATATTAGATGGTATTACCGATCCACATAACTTAGGTGCTTGTTTACGTAGTGCAGAGGCTGCGGGTATTGATGCGGTTATTGTATCAAAGGATAAATCTGCTCAACTTAATGCCATCGCTAAGAAAGTTGCCTGTGGTGCAGCTGAGAGTATGCCATTAATTCGGGTTACCAATCTTGCGCGGACACTACGTCAATTGCAGCAGCATGATATCTGGATTGTTGGCACTGCATGTGACGCCAATCATACATTATATGAGAGTAAGTTAACCGGGGCGGTTGCATTGGTGATGGGTGCTGAAGGTGAAGGTATGCGTCGTTTAACAAGGGAACATTGTGATGAACTGATTAGTATTCCAATGGCCGGTATGGTTTCGTCTTTAAATGTCTCTGTTGCGACCGGCGTTTGTTTATTCGAAGCAGTACGTCAACGGCACAGTTATTGAGAAAAAGTAAGAGCATTGATAATCTTGGCAAGATTACTTAACCCAATTCAATGGCGATAAGTGATGATTTAATCTATTGCTTGAGTTTTAACTAAAAGATAGGTATAGTTAGGCGTCGATTTTTCAGCTGCGCTTAAATAAGTTCCTTGCCTCCATGGGATGCGGCTGACCCTGATAGGAGGCTGATTAATCCGTAAGGAGCAAAACTCATGCGTCATTACGAAATAGTTTTTATGGTTCATCCGGACCAAAGCGAGCAAGTTGCAGGTATGATTGAGCGTTATAGTAGTTCTATCACCGAAGCGCAAGGTCAAATCCATCGCTTGGAAGACTGGGGTCGCCGTCAATTGGCTTATCCAATCAATAAATTGCACAAAGCACACTATGTTCTGATGAACGTTGAAGCGCCGCAAGAAGTGATTGATGAGTTAGAAACAAACTTCCGCTTCAATGATGCCGTTGTCCGCAGCATGATTATGCGTGTTAAGCATGCGGTTACTGAAGCTTCTCCAATGGTTAAAGCCAAAGACGATCGTCGCAGTCGTGATTTGGTTGATGAAGACCTGGAAGGAATTGAGGTTGCTGAGGATTCTGAAGAGTAAATTTGGTTGTGAATACTAATCGATTGGTGCTGTCAGGCAAAATCTGTAATGCGCCGATAAGAAAAGTCAGTCCAGCTGGGGTTCCTCACTGCCAGTTTGTGCTCGAACATCGTTCACAGCAGCAGGAAGCCGGTTTTGATCGGCAAGTATGGTGTAGAATAACCATCATCGCCAGCGGACAAAAATTACAACAGTTTACTCACAGTATAACGGTCGGTAGTTGGATCACAGTTATCGGTTTTATTAGTAGCCATCAGGGCGCTAATGGCTTGAATAACTTGGTGCTTCACGCCGAGCAGATTGAATTGATAGATTCTGGAGACTAGCCAAATGGCACGTTATTTCCGTCGTCGTAAGTTCTGCCGTTTCACAGCGGAAGGCGTTCAAGAGATTGATTATAAAGATATCGCAACGCTAAAAAACTATATCACTGAAAGTGGTAAAATTGTACCAAGTCGTATCACTGGTACTCGTGCAAAATACCAGCGTCAGCTCGCTCGTGCTATCAAGCGCGCGCGTTACCTGTCTCTGTTGCCATATACTGATCGTCATCAGTAATTGGTACGGTCCATTAACGACTTAAAGAGGATAAGGTAATGCAAATTATTCTACTGGATAAAGTAGCAAACCTGGGTAGCCTGGGTGATAAAGTTGATGTTAAAGCGGGTTATGCTCGTAACTATTTAGTTCCGCTGGGAAAAGCTGTTCCTGCAACTAAAAAGAATGTTGAATTTTTTGAAGCACGCCGTGCCGAATTAGAAGCTAAATTAGCCGATGTTCTGGCTTTTGCGGAAGGGCGCGCTGAAAAAATTAATTCATTAGCAACAGTAACCATCGCCTCTAAAGCCGGTGATGAAGGTAAACTGTTTGGTTCGATCGGGACTCGTGATATTGCTCAGGCAGTCACTGCTGCCGGTGTTGAGGTTATGAAAAGCGAAGTTCGCTTACCAAATGGTGTATTGCGTACTGTTGGTGAACATGAAGTTCATTTCCAAGTGCATAGTGATGTATTTGCAAAACTGAATGTGAATATTATTGCTGAATAATTGCTTTCTGATTATTATGCACAAACAAAAACACCAGCTGATGCTGGTGTTTTTGTTCCGATTTCTATCAGCTAAATCATTGTTGCTATTAATCAATCGTACAAAGTCAATTGTTTTACTTTTTTATCTCTGCCGAGTGTTAGAGGAATTTTTGGCTGGTAGTCGATAATTTTAATTCATGAAATTGTCACTATTCATATATTATCATTTATAGATATTATATTTAGGAATAAAATTTATTTTTCAAACTGAAATCCCACCTTTAGGTTTTTAGTATTATAAAATTAATGAATTGATATAAAATTAGAATATTATTTTTAACTAGATTTATTTTATATGGTTATTTACCCATTTATTTGAGACTGTTATTCTTTATTATTATTTATAATTTAATAAACAGGAGCTGTTATGACAGATCAGGCATTTGATTCAATTGAAACTCAGGCAAGTTATGGCATTGGTCTTCAAGTTGGTCAACAGCTTTTAGAATCAGGCTTGGAAGGCATTCAGCCAGAAGCTTTACTTGCGGGTTTATGTGATGCATTACATAGTAAAACGCCGGTGGTTCCCTGTTGAAGCTTTGCATAGAGCATTACGAGAGATCCATGAACGTGCGGATGCTCAGCGGCGTGAATTTCAGCAAGCAGCGGCGGTGGAAGGACAAAATTTTTTGGACAACAATCAGCAACGTGAGGAAGTCAATACTACGGAATCAGGATTACAATTTAGTATATTAAAACAAGGTGAAGGCCCGATCCCGGCTAAAGCAGATCGGGTTCGTGTTCATTATACTGGTCGATTAATCGATGGTACGGTTTTTGATAGTTCAAAAGATCGAGGGCAACCAGCAGAATTTCCTGTTAATGGTGTGATTGCTGGCTGGATTGAGGCGTTAACATTGATGCCTACAGGATCAAAGTGGGAACTTTATATTCCGCATAATTTAGCCTATGGTGAACGTGGTGCTGGCGCCGCTATTCCTCCTTTTAGCACGTTAATATTCGAAGTTGAATTACTAGAAATTATATAATTAAGTTTTACTTGTCATCGAGTTAGTTGGTGTATTAATAAGATAATTCGATAAATAATCTATGCCGTTTTCCGAGATATATTATGCTTGAGCAAATATGTGATTTGACGAAAGAAGCAGGTAGCGCAATTATGACTATCTATGAAAGTGCACAACAATTTGCTGTTAAGCACAAAAAAGATAGCTCACCGGTGACTGAAGCCGATCTTATTGCTCACCAAATTATTAAAACTGGATTGACAAGTATAACGCCACATATTCCGCTACTCTCTGAAGAAGATCCACCGGCTTGGCAAGAGCGCTGTCATTGGGAAAGCTATTGGTTAGTGGATCCGCTCGACGGAACTAAAGAGTTTATTCATAGGAATGGTGAATTTACCGTTAATATTGCTTTGATTCAGTCGGGTTCTCCTGTTATGGGGATTATTTATGCGCCAGCAAAAAATGTGCTTTATGCTAGTGAGCAAGGGGCGGCATGGAAAATAGTGGATGGAGTAAAACAATTACTTCATGTTGCTAATGGACATCCCCCGCTAATTGTTATTAGCCGTTCTTATCAGGATAAAGAATTGACTGATTATTTAGCACAAATGGGGCAGCATGAAATTATGGTGATGGGTTCTTCACTAAAATTTTGTCTTATTGCTGAAGGCAAAGCACAGCTTTATCCGCGATTTGGTCCCACTCATATTTGGGATACTGCGGCAGGACATGCGATCGCCCAAGCGGCAGGTGCTAAAGTGACGGATTGGTATGGTAGAACATTAGACTATTCCCCCAGAGAATCATTTATTAATCCGGGATTTAGAGTGTCAATATTCTGATGGTTTAATTAATTATTTTTTTAATTGTGTTTCAATCAATTTAATAACGGGCACCTCGAAAAACCTAAGCCGAGTTTGATTTTGCTGATAAAGTTATCGGAAGCTGGTCTACTGAGCTAACCACCATGAAGAAACGCAGCGCCATTAAGAATGACCTCTTTGCAAACCAGTATCACCAACAGACGATCGACAAGT
>NZ_NHNG01000051.1:0-26513 GCF_002287155.1 Arsenophonus sp. ENCA | reverse complement strand
TCCCAAAAAACGTGTGCAATGGATTAAGGACAAATACTTTAAACAGGTAGGTCATCGCCATTGGGTATTTGCTGCATGTGATGAGAATGCCGCAACCGGATTGATAAAACTGGTCAATGCCAGCGATGTAAAGATCCGTCGGCATATCAGAATTCAGCAGAAAGCTAATCCATTTGACCCTGAATGGGATGAGTATTTTGCAAAACGTCACTTCCATAAATTTAGGTACTGACCGGCTGACGTAATGGAGGCTTTGAGAGGCTTGAGCGCAGTGCAGTGAAAGTTGCACGCTGCGTTCTTAGGGGGCGGGAGCGCAGAAATACGCTCTTGCTACCCGACCTATTCAAAGTATAGACTTTGTACGATAAGCGATATAAAAAATTACTGTATATTTATCAGTATGTGCAATATACTGATAAATAATATAATTTTTAAAATTTTACGACAAATAATTTTTGGGAAGTTTGATTAATTGTTATTTGTATGGATAAAGTGTTATCTGAAGGTTGATTTAAAATGAAGCATTGGTTGTGTATTTTAGTTTTTATTTCATTTTTGCGAAATAAATAAGTTTCGGCAGTGAATATAAGTATAAAAATTAATTTTATCATAATGTTAATTGTTTTTAATTTTTTACTCGTCAGAAAACCCACCCAATCATCTTCCAACATTATTCTGTAAATAAAACTAAAGCATCATGCTGTTGCTTGACAAGATTTTCATACCCTTCGTAAACTCTATAGTAAGTGGGAAATTGTGGTGTAATGTGGTGATTTTTGTAATATAAGGGTTGAAGAGATATGTTTCGTGGCGCAACACTCGTCAATCTCGACAGCAAAGGGCGATTAACCGTGCCTACGCGTTATCGCGGTATGCTGAACGAGGAGTCTGAAGGGCAGATGGTTTTTACTATCGACCTTCATCAGCCATGCCTATTACTTTATACATTACCTGAATGGGAAATTATTGAAAAAAAACTATCACAACTTTCTACTATGAATCCGGCTGAACGTCGTGTTCAGCGTTTATTACTTGGGCATGCCAGTGAATGTCAGATGGATAGTGCAGGTCGTCTTTTGCTCGCCAATACTTTGCGGCAACATGCCGGGCTCAAAAAGGCAGTTATGCTGGTTGGTCAAATTAATAAATTTGAGTTATGGGATGAGCAGACTTGGTATCAGCAAGTACAAACGGATATTGAGGCTCAACACAGCACAAATGAACCATTATCAACACGGTTACAGGATCTATCTCTTTAATATGGCAGACAGTCGGTTTAAACACATCAGTGTGCTTCTTGATGAAGCAGTCAATGGATTGAATATAAAAGCAAATGGCATTTATGTTGACGGTACTTTTGGCCGGGGAGGGCACTCGCAATTAATTCTCTCCCAGTTAGGCAGTGAAGGGCGCCTGATCGCGATAGATAGAGATCCGCATGCAGTGGCAGCCGCTGAAAAAATGATCACTGATGACAGATTTTTAATTAAACATGGTTCTTTTTCTCAGTTACAGACATTTATTACAGAAGAGGAATTAGTTGGCAAGATTGATGGCGTACTGCTTGATTTAGGTGTTTCATCACCGCAATTAGATGATCCAGAGCGGGGCTTTTCTTTTATGCGTGATGGACCATTAGATATGCGAATGGATCCGACGACAGGTCAATCTGCCGCTGAATGGCTGATGAAGGCGGAAGAATCGGATATAGCCTGGGTATTGAAAACTTATGGTGAAGAACGATTTGCAAAAAGAATTGCAAAAGCGATTGTGGCTCGTAACCATCATTCAGCGGAAGAGCCATTAACACGGACAAAACAACTTGCAGAATTGATAGCACAAGTTAGTCCGTTTAAAGAGAAACATAAGCATCCAGCAACGCGATCGTTCCAGGCAATTCGTATTTATATCAATAGTGAATTGGAAGAAATAGCAAAAGCATTAGAGGGTTCATTGAAGGTATTGGCACCGCAGGGACGGTTGTCGATTATTAGTTTTCATTCATTGGAAGATAGATTGGTTAAGCGTTTTATCCGCGAGCATAGCAGAGGACCAAAAGTCCCGGTCGGATTACCATTAACCGATGTGCAATTAAAAGCAATTGGTAGCCCGATATTGAAAGTGTTAGGCAAAATGAAACCGACAGCAAGAGAAGTTATCGAAAATCCAAGAGCAAGAAGCTCAGTTGTACGTTTTGCTGAAATGTTGGAATGATAATGACTGCGGAAAAATATAGCTTAATTAGGATCATTGGTTACGATATTTTTCGGCACGGAGCTGTCCCGTTGATTCTATTGATAGTGATTATCATATCAGCGATTTCAATTGTCACAGTCAGTCATCAAACACGATTATTAACAGCACAAAAGGATTTGATAACAGAAGAAAAAGAATCTTTAGATATAGAATGGCGCAATTTGATTTTGGAAGAGAACTCATTAGGAAATCATAGTCGAGTTGAACGCCTTTCGGTTGAAAAGCTACAAATGGTCCATGTAGATCCGACACAAGAACATATTGTGATTGCAAAATAGTTTTAGCCAATAGGTAAACAACATGAAGCCTGCGCGCTCAGTGAAGTATAGAAGGCGGTACGAAGAAAAAGTTAGCTATGTCAGCTGGCGTTTCTTGCTATTGTGTGCGGGCATAGGATTGGCATTAATTGGTCTCATTATTCGTGTTACTTATCTACAAGTTATTAACCCGGAAGAGCTTGTTAAAGAAGGTGATATGCGTTCGCTTCGCGTTCAGAAAGTGACGGCTGCACGGGGCATGATAAGTGATCGTGAGGGGCGTCAGCTAGCAGTAAGTGTTCCGGTTTATGCTATTTGGGCTGATCCGAAAATAATTTACGAAAATGGTGGATTAACCAATGATGAACGTTGGCAAGCATTAGCGGATGAGCTAAGGCTTCCGCTCGAGCAAGTGAACCATAAAATTAGTCTTAACCCTAACAGTCGGTTTGCCTATCTAGCGCGCCAAGTGAATCCATCTGTTGGTGAATATATTAGCAAATTAAAAATAGCCGGTATTTATTTGCGCAAAGAGTCTCGTCGCTATTATCCATCTGGTCCAGTAGCCGCGCATTTAATTGGGGTAACAGATATTGATGGACAGGGAATTGAAGGAATTGAAAAAAGCTTTAACTATCTTTTAACGGGGGCTCCAGGCGAAAGGATAGTGCGTAAAGATCGTTATGGGCGAGTTATCGAAGATGTTTCTTCCATTGATAGTCAGGTTGCCGACGACTTGGTATTAAGTATTGACGAATGCATACAGTCATTGGTTTATCGTGAATTAACACGCAGTGTAATGGAGAATAAAGCCGAGTCGGGTACTGCTATTTTAGTCGATGTTCAGACGGGTGAAGTATTGGCGATGGCTAACAGCCCCTCCTATAACCCGAATAATCTTGCTGGTACTCCAACTCAAGTGATGCGTAACCGCGCGATCACCGATGTATTTGAACCTGGATCAACAGTTAAACCGATGGTAATTGTTAGTGCATTGAATAATGGAATTGTCAAAGCCAATAGTGTGTTAAATACTCAACCCTATATAATTAGTGGTCATGAAATTAAAGATGTAGCAAGGTATAGTGAGTTATCGATTACCGGTATTTTACAAAAATCAAGTAATGTTGGTGTTTCAAAGTTAGCGTTAGCGATGCCTGCCGATGAACTGGTAGACGTTTATGCTCGTTTCGGTTTGGGTAAACCAACAAATTTAGGGTTAATTGGAGAAAGTAGTGGCATCTTTCCTAATAAAAAAATGCGGTGGTCTGAATTTGAAAGGGCCACCTTTTCTTTTGGTTATGGGCTAATGGTAACACCATTACAGTTAGCGAGAGTTTATGCAACAATTGGTAGTTTTGGTATTTATCGCCCGCTATCAATTACAAAAGTTGATCCTCCGGTATCTGGAGCTCGTATTTTCCCTGAGGCGATTATGCGGACGGTGGTTCGCATGATGGAAAGTGTTGCATTGCCTGGTGGCGGTGGTGTTCGAGCCGCAGTGAAGGGTTATCGAATAGCAATTAAGACAGGTACAGCAAAAAAAGTTGGTAATGATGGCCATTATATTAATCAATATATTGCTTATACGGCTGGAGTAGCACCGGCAAGTAACCCTCGTTATGCCCTGGTTGTGATTATCAATGAGCCTACTGCGGGGAAATATTACGGTGGTGCTGTTTCTGCGCCCGTATTTGGAGCCATTATGGGCGGCGTTTTACGTTTAATGAATATAGAGCCTGATGCATTGACCTCAGATGATAATGAATTAGTAATTAACAAGATAAAAGAGGATACAGGTGGCAGATCGTAATCTACGCGATTTACTTGCACCACTGGGTGTTAACGCGCCAGATAAGGTGTTACGAGAAATGACGCTTGATAGCCGTAAGGTAGCTGCAGGAGACCTATTTTTAGCAATTAAGGGCCATCAAACAGATGGACGACAATATATTTCTCAAGCGATAGCGCAAGGTGTCGCTGCAATTATTGCTGAAGCACAAGGCGAGACAGAAGCTGGAACGATTCGATATATGCATGGCGTCCCTGTCATTTATATTAATGATCTGAATAATCAATTATCAATGTTAGCGGGAGAATTTTATCAACATCCAGCTGCAAAATTGCGATTAATCGGTGTAACAGGAACAAATGGTAAAACAACCACTACTCAGCTAATTGCTCAGTGGGCTAAAGGGCTGGGCGAAGTCAGTGCCATAATGGGCACGGTGGGTAACGGAATATTAGGACAAATTGTACCTAGTGAAAATACCACCGGCTCGGCGGTTGATGTTCAGGCTGAATTGCAGTTGTTGGTTGACAAGCAGGCAACCTTAGTGGCGATGGAAGTTTCCTCCCATGGCTTAGTGCAAGGTCGGGTTGCTGCTATTCCTTTTACCGCTGCTGTGTTTACTAATTTAAGTCGTGATCACCTTGATTATCATGGTGATATGCAAAATTATGCAGCGGCAAAATGGTTATTATTTTCAAGCCATAAATCTGATAAACAGATTATCAATGTAGATGATGATACCGGTTTGCAGTGGCTTGCAAGATTACCACAAGCATGTGCAGTTTCGATGGAGGATCGCATACCTAACGATTGGCAGGGTGCTTGGGTGCTAGTGGAGCAAGTTGATTATCATGATCGTGGGGCGACGATTCATTTTAATTCGACTTGGGGAAAAAGTTCGCTAGAAAGCCCACTAATGGGGGCTTTTAATGTTAATAATGTCATGTTAGCCATGGCGACACTTTTAATGATCGGTTACCCATTTGATACGGTGATAAAATCATCACATGCCATACAACCGGTCTGTGGACGAATGGAAGTTTTCACCTCACCAGGACGGCCAACGGTTGTTGTCGATTATGCTCATACTCCGGATGCACTCGAAAAAGCATTAATTGCACTCCGTCTCCATTGTCGTGGCAAACTTTGGTGTGTATTTGGTTGTGGTGGTGATAGAGACAAGGGTAAACGTGCATTAATGGGCAGTGTGGCTGAACAGTATGCTGATATTGTGGTAGTAACCGATGATAATCCACGTAGTGAAGAGCCTAAAGCCATAATCGATGATATTTTAAGCGGTTTTCTTGATGCTGGTCGGGCAATACCGATTGTCGGGCGAGTGGAAGCGGTCACTAGTGCGATTATGCAGGCCAATACTGATGATGTCATATTAATTGCCGGTAAAGGTCATGAAGATTATCAAATTATTGGTGATCGTCGGCTCGATTATTCCGATCGCTTGACGGTAGCCCGGTTATTGGGGGTGATGGCATGATCCCTATTTCATTGAAGCAATTGGCTACTGTAACACAAGGTGCTTTACAGCAAATAAATGATCAGCAGGCAGCGAGTTTATGGCTGGATGCGGTAACAACCAATAGCCGCCAGCAACCCATTAATGGTTTATTTATTGCTTTAAAGGGTGAACATTTTGATGGTCACCATTTTGCTAAAGAGGCTATTGCAGCTGGTGCTACGGCATTATTAGTTGAGCAGCCGTTAACTATTCACTGCCCACAAGTTATTGTTAAAGATACACGTTTAGCTATGGGGAATTTAGCTGCTTGGGTTCGATCACAAAGCAAAGCTAAGGTTATAGGGCTAACGGGCTCATCTGGCAAAACTTCGGTTAAAGAGATGGTGGCCGCCATTCTATCACAATGTGGTACAACACTTTTTACTGCAGGTAATTTCAATAATGATATTGGTGTGCCTTTAACGTTATTTCGATTGACGGCAGATCACCAGTATGCAGTGATTGAAATGGGAGCCAATCATATCGGTGAAATTGCCTATACCACTAATATGGTTAGACCGGATAGTGTATTGGTTAATAATTTATTTGCTGCTCATCTTGAAGGTTTTGGTTCATTAGCGGGTGTTGCTAAGGCAAAGGGCGAGATTTTTCAGGGATTAGCGGAAACAGGAACGGCAGTTATTAATTTGGCTAGCCATGATTGGAAAAATTGGCAATCTTATTTTAAACAACAACAAACCATTTGGCGTTTTTCTATAGAGAAACAGCAACAGGCTGATTTTTATGCGGAAAATATTACCACGAAATCAATAGGTAGCGAATTTGAGTTGCATACACCAATCGGTATTGTCTCAATATTATTACCCTTAGCCGGTAAACATAATGTTGCTAATGCATTAGCGGCTAGTGCTTTAGCTATGTCTGTTGGTGCGACGCTTGAGCAAATAAGGCTTGGATTGGCAGCTATTCAGCCGGTATCAGGTCGTTTATACCCAATTCATTTAGCGCCCGGTAAACTTATTTTAGATGACACCTACAATGCCAATACCGGTTCTATGATTGCTGCTGCTGATGTTTTATCTCAAATGCCTGGATACCGTATTTTGGTGGTCGGTGATATGGGTGAATTAGGCGATCAGACCGAAAAATGGCATCAAGCAGTCGGCTTGGCGACTCAGCAAATGAAGCTTGACCGAGTGTTAAGTATTGGTCAACAAAGTGTCGTTATTAGTCAACAGAGTGGTTGCGGTGAGCATTTTGCTTCTAAAAAAGAGTTAATTGCAAAACTGATCCCATTAATAAAAGAACACGAAACCGTATCAGTTTTAGTTAAAGGTTCGCGCAGTACAGCAATGGAAGAAGTTGTACACGCCTTACAGGAGTGCTTTTTATGTTAGTCTGGTTAGCCGAATATTTAGTTAAATATTTTTCTGGCTTTAATCTTTTCTCCTATTTGACATTTCGGGCTATTACCAGTTTGTTAACGGCTTTGGTGATTGCGCTATGGATGGGGCCCCATTTGATTTCTTATTTGCAAAAATTACAAATAGGTCAGATTGTGCGTGATGAAGGTCCCGAATCGCATTTTAGCAAACGTGGCACACCTACCATGGGCGGTGTGTTGATTTTATCTTCTATTGTGATTTCAGTCATGCTATGGGCGCGGTTAAATAATCCATATGTTTGGTGCGTATTAGCCGTTTTATTGGGATATGGTGTTATTGGCTTTATTGATGATTATCGTAAAGTGGTACGTAAAAACTCTAGAGGATTGATTGCTCGGTGGAAATATTTCTGGCAATCCGTATTGGCTTTGGGAGTAGCATTTGCTCTATATAGCACAGGTAAAGATACGGCAGTCACTCAATTGGTTGTACCATTTTTTAAAGATGTCATGCCACAACTTGGTCTGTTTTATATTTTACTGACTTATTTTGTCATTGTTGGCACAAGTAATGCAGTTAATTTGACTGATGGACTAGACGGTTTAGCGATTATGCCAACCGTTTTTATTTCGGCAGGTTTTGCATTAGTGGCTTGGGCAACGGGTAATTTCAATTTTGCCAACTATTTAAAAATTCCTTATATCAGCCACGCAGGTGAATTAGTCGTGGTTTGTACGGCAATTGTTGGTGCCGGTTTGGGATTTTTATGGTTTAACACCTATCCTGCGCAAGTTTTCATGGGCGATGTTGGCTCATTGGCATTAGGCGGTGCATTGGGAACAATTGCGGTTTTATTACGGCAAGAATTTTTATTATTGATTATGGGTGGTGTGTTTGTTGTTGAAACCTTATCGGTAATTTTACAAGTTGGATCATTTAAACTGCGTGGTCAACGCATTTTTCGGATGGCGCCGATCCACCATCATTACGAATTAAAAGGATGGCCTGAACCTCGAGTCATTGTGCGTTTTTGGATCATCTCATTAATGCTGGTATTGATTGGATTGGTAACATTAAAGGTACGTTAATAATGGCTAATTATCAGGGCAAAAAAGTTGCCATCATCGGATTAGGCCAGACAGGTCTATCTTGTATCGACTTTTTTCTCTCTCGCCAGGTTGTGCCACGCGTAATTGATACCAGAATAACACCGCCAGGTAAGGATAAATTGCCGGCGGAAGTCGCCTGCCACTGTGGTAGTTGGAATAGTGAATGGTTGATGGCGGCTGATTTGATCGTTGCAAGCCCCGGTATTTCGCTTGCTACTCCAGAATTAAAAAAAGCCGCAGATAAAGGTATTGAAATTATTGGTGATATTGAACTTTTTTGTCGTGAAATAGATAAACCGATAGTTGCTATCACCGGTTCTAATGGTAAGAGTACGGTTACAGCATTAGTTGGTGAAATGGCAAAAGCAGCTAATTGGCAAGTGGCAGTTGGTGGCAATATTGGAACGCCAGTGCTGACATTATTAGCAAAAGATTATGATTTGTATGTATTAGAGCTTTCTAGTTTTCAGCTTGAAACAACATCAAGTTTAAAGGCTGCGGTAGCAACCATATTAAATGTGACAGAAGATCATATGGATCGGTATCCGACAGGTGTTGAACAGTACCGCGCGGCTAAGTTACGAATTTATGATGGCGCTAAAGTTTGTATTATTAATGAACAAGAACCACAAACTTGGCCACTATTGGGCCGTGATGCACGTTGTATCAGTTTTGGCATTAATAGCGGGGATTATCAATTAAATACACGTTGCCAAGAACTACAAATAAAAGGGCAACCGATTATTGATACCGCTGAAATACGGTTAGTTGGGCAGCATAACTATCTTAATGGCGCGGCTGCGCTGGCTTTAGCGGATACGGTGAAGATTCCAAGGAAAGCAAGTTTAACGGCATTAACTCAATATGCAGGCTTGCCTCATCGTTGCCAATTAGTTCATCAGCATCAAGGTATTCAATGGGTTAATGATTCTAAAGCAACGAATGTTGGCAGCACAGAAGCCGCTTTAAAAGGTTTACAAGTAGCTGGAACGCTTTATTTATTATTGGGTGGGGAGGGAAAGTCAGCAGATTTTTCACCATTAAAACCCTATATCTCAGCAAAAAACATTAAATTATGTTGTTTTGGCCGTGATGGTTATCAATTGGCACAATTAAAACCGAATAGTTTGTTACTAGATACAATGGGGCAATGTCTGCGCGCCATCGCACCAGAATTGAAAGCTAGTGATATGGTACTTCTTTCACCTGCTTGTGCTAGCTTCGACCAATTTCGTAACTTTGAACAACGGGGTGATAGATTTAGCCAATTAGCAAAGGAGTTAGGTCAAGAATGATATTTAACTTCAAACGACTAACAAATTGGGCTAACGGTGAGCCGGATAACGATGTTCTGGATACGCTCCTTTATGATCGTACCTTGGTTTGGCTGACATTAGGTCTGGCTATAATTGGTTTTATTATGGTGACATCAGCATCGATGCCAGTTGGGCAGCGTTTAACGCAAGATCCTTTTTTCTTTGCTAAACGCGATGTTATCTATCTTATTTTATCATTTGGTTTAGCTTTATTAGTCTTAAATATTCCAATGGTGTGGTGGGAAAAATATAATTTTTTATTATTGATAACCTCCCTAATACTGTTATTAGTGGTATTGGTTGCCGGAAGCTCAGTTAATGGAGCTTCTCGTTGGATTAATACCGGTATTATCCGTATACAGCCAGCTGAGATCGCAAAATTAGCCTTGTTTTGCTATGTATCCAGTTATTTAGTCAGAAAAACCGATGAGGTGCGAACGCGGTTTTTGGGCTTTATCAAACCGATGTGCATTTTAATATTAATGGCTATTTTACTGCTATTACAACCTGATTTAGGTACAGTAATTGTGCTGGTTGTGACAACTTTAGCACTGCTATTCCTTGCAGGTGCTAGATTAGCACCGTTTATTATCGGTATTGTTATTTGTGCGGTAGGTGTTATTGGCTTGATCTATTTTGAGCCTTATCGTTTGCGTCGAATAACCTCTTTTCTCAATCCATGGGCGGATCCTTTTGGCAGTGGCTATCAATTAACACAATCTTTGATGGCGTTTGGGCGTGGTGAATTATGGGGCCAAGGTTTAGGTAATTCTATCCAAAAATTAGAATATTTGCCTGAAGCACATACTGATTTTATTTTCTCAGTATTAGCGGAAGAACTTGGTTATATCGGTGTTGTGTTAGTGCTTTTAATGTTATTTTTCGTTGCTTTTCGCAGCATGATGATTGGCAAACGGGCATTAGATGCAAAGCAACATTTTTCTGGTTATCTAGCCTGTTCAATCGGTATCTGGTTCACTTTCCAAGCGTTGGTTAATGTTGGCGCTGCAGCCGGAATGTTACCAACTAAAGGATTGACACTACCGTTAATTAGCTATGGCGGCTCTAGCTTATTAATTATGTTTATTGCCATTGCTATCTTGTTACGTATCGATTTTGAAACACGCCTTAAGAGAGCACAAGCATTTGTAAGGAGAACGAAATGAGCCAACCAAAACGCCTCCTGGTGATGGCAGGCGGTACTGGAGGACATGTTTTTCCCGGACTGGCAGTGGCTAATTATTTAAAGCTACAAGGTTGGGATGTTCGTTGGTTAGGAACTGCTGACCGGATGGAGGCAGATTTAGTTCCTAAGCATGGCATTGAGATTGAATTTATAAACATTTCTGGTTTACGTGGTAAAGGTATCAAAGCATTGCTGGTAGCTCCGTTTAAAATTATTAAAGCAATAAAGCAGGCAAAAGTGATTATGCAGCGTTATCAACCTGATGTCGTATTAGGCATGGGAGGATATGTTTCTGGCCCAGGCGGTATTGCTGCCTGGTTATCTAATATTCCAATTGTACTGCATGAGCAAAATGGGGTAGCAGGTTTAACCAATCGGTGGTTAGCTAAAATTGCTAAGCGTGTTTTACAAGCATTTCCAAGCGCATTCCCTAATGCTACGGTAGTCGGAAACCCAGTTCGTGAGACGGTATTAGCCTTACCTGAACCTGAAGAACGTTTAATTGATCGTGATGGCGCTATTCGAATTTTAGTGATAGGGGGTAGTCAAGGGGCAAGAATTTTAAACAAAACATTACCCGAAGTAGCCGCTCAACTAGATGGAAAAGTGACTATTTGGCATCAAGCGGGCAAAGGTGCTCAGCAAATGACGGAAACTTTATATAAAAAGTTATGTGGGAAATCAGATAATTATAAAGTAACTGAATTTATTGATGATATGGCTGAGGCTTATGCTTGGGCTGATGTCATCATCTGTCGAGCAGGTGCTTTAACGGTAAGTGAAGTTGCTGTTGCCGGCTTACCAGCAATTTTTGTTCCTTTTCAGCATAAAGATCGGCAACAGTACTCGAATGCGTTACCGTTAGAGAAGGCTGGAGCAGCGAAAATTGTTGAGCAACCCCAATTTTCAACGGATGCGTTGGTGAATCTATTAAATCAATGGTCACGTCCGCAGTTATTAGATATGGCAAAAAAAGCACGAGCGACATCGATTACTGACGCAACTAAACGTGTGGCGGTAACCTTAATTGAAGTTGCTAAATGAAACCGATTTTACATTGCAGAATGTTGAAATCAGCGATAGAAATAGTGAAGAGAGTAAAGTGAATACACAACAATTAGCCAAATTAAGAGCAACAGTGCCTGAAATGCATCGGGTTAGGCATATCCATTTTGTTGGCATTGGCGGTGCTGGCATGGCCGGTATTGCTGAAGTGTTGGCTAACGAAGGTTATGAAATTAGTGGTTCTGATTTGTTACCTAATACGGTTACTGAGCAATTAATAGAGCTTGGCGCAAAAATTTATTTTAATCACAGACCAGAGAATGTTGCAAATGCTTGCGTTGTTGTCGTATCTACGGCAATCGCTGCCGATAATCCAGAAATTATTGCAGCACGCGAAGCTCGTATTCCGGTCATTCGACGCGCTGAAATGTTGGCTGAATTAATGCGTTTTCGTCATGGAATTGCTATCGCAGGAACCCATGGCAAAACAACGACTACCGCAATGATTGCCAGCATCTATGCGCAAGCAGGGTTAGATCCAACTTTTATCAATGGCGGATTAGTGAAAGCAGCAGGAGTTCATGCACGTCTAGGGACTAGCCGCTATTTAATTGCAGAAGCCGATGAGAGTGACGCTTCTTTCTTACATTTACAACCACTAGTTGCTGTTATAACAAATATAGAAGCAGATCACATGGAGACTTATGATGGTGATTTTGAGAAATTAAAACAGACTTTCATTAGTTTCTTACATAATCTGCCATTTTATGGTCGAGCAGTATTATGTATCGATGATCCAGTGGTGCGCTCGCTGCTATCGCAAATAGGTCGTTATATTACCACTTATGGTTTTAGTGATGACGCAGATGTGCGTATTAAATCCTATAAACAGCGAGGTAATCAAGGTTTCTTTACTGTAGCGCGAGAAAACCGAACTGATTTAGCGTTTATTTTGAATGCACCAGGGCGTCATAATGCATTAAATGCAACTGCGGCTATTGCAGTAGCGACGGAAGAAGGAATTGATGATAGTGCTATCTTGACTGCGCTAGAAAAATTTCAAGGCACGGGTCGACGTTTTGATTTCTTAGGTAATTTCCCTTTAGCTGAAGTTAATGGCAAAAAAGGTAGCGTTATGCTGGTGGATGATTATGGTCACCATCCAACAGAAGTTAATGCTACTATTAAAGCAGCAAAAGAAGGATGGCCAGATAAACGTATCGTGATGGTTTTTCAGCCTCACAGATATACTCGCACGCGTGATTTATATGATGATTTTGCCAATATTTTAGAGCAGGTTGATGTATTGATAATGCTAGATGTCTATCCGGCAGGAGAAGAGCCTATTCCTGGTGCAGATAGTCGCTCATTATGTCGGACAATTCGCAATCGAGGCAAATTGGATCCTATTTTTGTCGCTGAACATGAGCAAATTAGCGAAACATTAGCACAAATTATCGAAGATAACGACCTGATACTTATACAGGGAGCTGGTAATATCGGCAAGATAGCACGTAATTTGGCTGACACAGATTTACGGCMAATGCTAACAAATGAGGGAAAGGATCATGGCTGATAAAGTTGCCGTGCTTTTAGGCGGAAATTCAGCCGAAAGAGAGGTGTCACTGCAATCTGGTGAGGCGGTAGTAAATGGCTTGCGCGATGCTGGAATAGATGCCTATCCAGTTGATATTAAAGATTTTGCTGTCATCAAATTAAAAGAAGCTGGTTATAATAGAGTTTTTATTGCTTTGCATGGACGCGGTGGTGAAGATGGCACGGTGCAAGGGGTTTTAGAATTTTTAGGTTTACCCTATACCGGTAGTGGTGTTTTAGCTTCATCACTTTCGATGGACAAGCTACGTACTAAACAGTTATGGACGGGGATAGGTTTACCGATTGCACCCTATATAGCACTGGAGAAACAACAGTTAGCAATGATGTCAGATGAAATGCTTTTTGAGTCTGTTTATCATTTCGGCTTACCACTTATTGTGAAGCCAAGTCTTGAAGGTTCAAGCGTTGGTATGAGTAAAGTAACCACTTTGCCTGAACTAAGAATAGCGCTCGAGTTTGCTTTTCGTTATGACAAAGATGTGCTGATTGAAAAATGGCTAAATGGGCCTGAATATACCGTGGCAATTGTAGGGGAGCAGGTACTGCCTTCGATTCGTATTCAACCGGTAGGCGTTTTTTATGATTATGATGCTAAATATCTCTCTAATGAAACACAATATTTTTGTCCTAGCGGGTTGAAAACTGAAGAAGAACAACAATTGAATGAATTAGCGTTAGCGGCTTATAAGGCAGTTGGTTGTACTGGTTGGGGACGCGTTGATGTCATGAGGGATAACAATGGTATTTTTTATTTATTAGAAATTAATACCTCACCGGGAATGACCGGTCATAGTTTAGTCCCAATGGCTGCTAAACAAGCAGGAATGAGTTTTTCACAGTTAGTTAAAAAGATTTTGGAATTGGCTAAGTAATATGCCGCAGGCATCATTGAACGTTCATAATAAAGAGCCTAAAGAGCGTCACAACGATGGCGGCCGAAGTAATGGTTCTTATTTGGCAGGCATTATCTTCTTCTTGATAGTATTGGGTACTATTATATGGAGTGGGTGGATGGTATTAAATTGGATGAAAGACGTTAATCGATTGCCTATTTCCAAGCTGGTGATCACTGGAGAACGCCTTTACACCCGTGATGATAATGTTAGAAAAGCAATATTGGCACTAGGTATGCCGGGTACATTTATGACTATTGATGTGAATGCGATCCAGAATCAAATAAAAACCATGCCATGGATAAAGCAAGTTACGGTACGTAAACAATGGCCGGATGAACTAAAAATTCATTTAGTGGAATATAAGCCTTATGCCAAATGGAATGATACCTTTTTTATTAATGCAGAAGGCTCTGTTTTTAGCTTACCAGCGTTATTAAATGTTAAAGGTAATTTCCTAATGCTATATGGTCCACAAGGCAGCCAGCAAGAAGTATTAGAGATGTATCGTGTTATGCAACAGCAACTAGCGCCACATAATTTTAGCATTAGGTCAGTATCAATGACTGGACGACGCGCTTGGCAATTAGTTTTAGCGAATGATATTCGATTAAATATCGGTAAACAGGATATTAAAGAAAGATTAAACCGTTTTGTTGAGCTTTATCCACTATTAAAACAAGTGACAGATAAACGTATTGGATATATAGATTTGCGATATGGTAGCGGTGCTGCGGTAGGTTGGTTACCACTTTTAGCCGAACCTGTTACACACTGAATTGAAATAGTTTGAGACTGCTGATTGATCAGATACAGGCAAATTAACGATGATTAAAACGACGGACAGAAAATTAGTAGTTGGTCTTGAAATTGGAACTTCCAAGGTTTCTGCGCTGGTTGGTGAAATTCTGCCTGATGGGATGGTAAATATTATTGGTGTCGGCAATTGTCCATCTCGAGGGATGGATAAAGGCGGTGTGAATGATTTGGAATCAGTCGTTAAATGTGTGCAGCGAGCTATTGATCAAGCAGAATTGATGGCGGATTGCCAAATATCATCGGTTTATCTGGCGCTTTCTGGCAAGCACGTTAGTTGCCAAAATGAAATAGGTATGGTGCCTATTTCTGAGGATGAAGTTACTCAAGATGATGTAGATAGCGTAGTTCATACTGCTAAATCTGTCCGGGTCCGTGATGAGCATAGAATTTTACACGTTATACCACAAGAATATGCGATTGATTATCAAGAAGGAATTAAAAATCCAGTAGGACTTTCAGGTGTACGTATGCAAGCTAAGGTACATCTAATTACTTGCCATAATGATATGGCCAAAAATATTGTCAAAGCAGTTGAACGTTGTGGTTTAAAAGTAGATCAATTAATTTTTGCCGGTTTAGCGTCAAGTTATTCCGTTTTAACGGAAGATGAACGTGAATTGGGGGTATGTGTCGTCGATATTGGCGGAGGAACTATGGACATAGCCGTTTATACTGGCGGTGCACTGCGCCATACCAAGGTTATACCCTATGCTGGTAATGTCGTGACAAGTGATATTGCTTATGCATTTGGTACTCCCCCTAGTGATGCGGAAACAATAAAAGTTCGCCATGGATGCGCATTAGGTACTATTGTTAGTAAAGACGAGAATGTTGAGGTACCAAGTGTAGGTGGACGGCCGCCAAGAAGTTTACAACGTCAAACATTAGCTGAAGTTATCGAGCCACGTTACACAGAGTTGCTAAACTTAGTAAATGACGAGATTTTAAAATTGCAAGAACAATTACGCCAGCAAGGTGTTAAACATCATCTGGCAGCGGGTATTGTCTTAACAGGAGGCGGTGCTCAAATTGATGGTCTAGTCGAATGTGCCCAAAGAGTATTCCATACTCAGGTACGCATCGGTAAGCCATTAAATATAACTGGTTTAACGGACTATGCACAGGAGCCTTATTACTCCACAGCTGTCGGGCTCCTGCATTACGGCAAACAGTCTCATCTTGGGAATGAAGCCGAAATGGATAAGCGTACATCAGTGAGTAGTTGGTTTCATAAAATCACTAGTTGGCTGAGAAAAGAATTTTAATTTTGTAAGAAGCAAATCTTCGCTTCTATATAAGGCACAAAACGGAGAGAGATTATGTTTGAACCAATGGAATTAACCAATGACGCGGTGATTAAAGTCATCGGCGTTGGCGGTGGCGGTGGCAATGCCGTTGAACACATGGTGCGTGAACGCATCGAAGGTGTTGAATTCTTTGCTGTTAATACAGATGCTCAGGCATTACGTAAAACAGCAGTAGGACAAACTATTCAGATCGGCAATGGTATTACTAAAGGCTTGGGAGCAGGAGCGAATCCTGAAGTTGGTCGTAATGCCGCTGAAGAAGATCGTGAAGCCTTGCGCAATGCGCTTGATGGGGCAGATATGGTCTTTATTGCTGCTGGTATGGGTGGTGGTACGGGCACCGGCGCAGCCCCTGTTGTAGCCGAAGTTGCTAAAGAGCTTGGTATACTGACGGTAGCGGTTGTGACCAAACCTTTCAACTTTGAAGGTAAAAAACGCATGGCATTTGCTGAAACAGGGATCTCAGAACTGTCTAAGCATGTTGATTCCTTGATTACCATTCCGAATGATAAATTATTAAAAGTGCTTGGACGCGGTATTTCTTTGCTAGATGCATTCGGTGCCGCCAATGATGTGTTGAAAGGAGCGGTTCAAGGCATTGCTGAGCTTATTACTCGTCCAGGTTTAATGAATGTCGATTTTGCAGATGTTCGTACCGTCATGTCTGAAATGGGTTATGCTATGATGGGATCAGGCGTAGCACGAGGTGAAGATCGAGCTGAAGAAGCGGCAGAAATGGCAATTTCCAGCCCCTTGTTGGAAGATATCGATTTATCGGGCGCTCGTGGTGTATTAGTTAATATTACCGCAGGTTTTGATTTACGGCTTGATGAATTTGAAACAGTGGGTAATACCATTCGTGCATTTGCCTCTGATAATGCAACAGTTGTTATCGGTACTTCACTGGATCCTGAAATGAATGATGAGTTACGGGTGACCGTGGTTGCTACAGGAATTGGTATGGATAAGCGACCAGAAATCACATTGGTTACTAACAAAACAGCCAAAAAATCATCGCTAGAACAGCGTTATCAGCAGATGCAAGGCTCAATGCCGGCTATGACGCCGTTAACAGAGGAAAAATCTGCTGCTAAAGTGGTGAATGAGCAAAATATGCAATCAAATAAAGAGCCGGACTATCTTGATATTCCAGCTTTTTTAAGAAAACAGGCTGATTAGTTAACAATTGATTGGTTTCTCTGCTTTTTGTGCTAAAATATCTTGCTAGTCCTGGAGTGAGGATTAGCAAGACTGTTAACGATGTGAGAGAAAATGATGATCAAACAAAGGACACTAAAACGTATTGTTCAAGCGACGGGCGTCGGTTTACATACTGGCAAGAAAGTCACTTTAGCATTGCGTCCAGCACCGGCCAATACCGGGGTCATCTACCGCCGTACAGATTTAAATCCACCGGTTGATTTCCCGGCTGAGGCAAAATCGGTACGTGATACCATGCTATGTACCTGCTTGGTCAATGAAGATGATGTACGTATTTCAACGGTAGAACATCTGAATGCTGCATTGGCAGGGCTAGGAATTGACAATATTATCATTGAGGTAGATGCACCAGAAATTCCAATAATGGATGGAAGTGCTGCGCCTTTTGTATTTCTATTGTTAGATGCAGGCATTGAAAATTTAAACAGCGCCAAGAAATTTCTTCGTATTAAAGAGAGTGTTCGAGTTACAGATGGTGATAAATGGGCTGAGCTAGCACCTTATAACGGATTTAGCTTAGATTTCACTATCGATTTCAATCATCCTGCTATTAATAGTAGTACTCAACGTTATAAACTAGATTTTTCGGCAAAATCTTTTGTTAGAGATATTAGTCGTGCGCGTACGTTTGGCTTCATGCATGATATTGAGTATTTACAATCTAAAGGGTTATGTTTGGGCGGTAGCTTTGATTGTGCGATTGTTGTTGATGATTATCGCGTATTAAATGAAGATGGCTTGCGTTTTGAAGATGAATTTGTGCGTCATAAAACGCTAGATGCTATTGGTGATTTATTTATGTGTGGTCATAATATCATTGGTGCTTTTACCGCGTATAAATCAGGCCATGCATTGAATAACAAATTATTGCAGGCTGTTTTAGCGGCGGAATCTGCTTGGGATATGGTGACGTTCGAAGATGAATCTGAAATGCCAGTCCCATTTAAAACACCTTCGACAATAATAATCTGAGATATATTATTTTAAGCAGGATATTCTAACTATGGTACATCAGTGGATTATTCTCTCTCTTACGTTACTTTCGTTGATGCTTTATACTCAACACTAATCCTTATTGCTAGTTGCTTTGGTATTCTCTCCGGCCAATGCAGCTAGCCGCTCTAATTTTTCCTTTAGTTTTTTTGGACTTCTTTTTGCTAGGTTACGAATTGTCTTTGCACTTTCTTTGCTTAGCTGGCTTATTATCTGTTTTGATGGTTTTATAGCTATTTGCTGAAATGATAAGCAATTTTTTGAATTTTTAGATGATAATGATGGATTAATCATTATGTTGATTGAAGATAAAGATGGTAAAATAGTGTTACGTAATGTTGAGAGTAGCGTAGGAAGTTCATAGTTTAGTCGCACTTTCCGGCTAGCATTTGTAACTTCTAGAATAAGAATATGTTGACGATAATTAGCGACTCGACACCAAGCCTTTAACTCGATAGGAAGTAGGCTGATAACAGTATTATTGAGTTTAATTAATGCCTGCGCGCGCTGTTGAATCGTTTGTAAGGTATTGGACTCAAGGTTGCTCTCTTTTAACAAAATATTTAAAGATTGGGGATAACTATCGCGCATTTTTTACTCCAACTCTTATATTATATGATATTTAATGAATATATTAGATCTTTGTCGACATTTTGGTAAACGATATTTTTGGCCGCACCTGCTATTAGGTATTGTAACGGCTAGTATTGGTATACCTACAACTTTGGCAAAAGTGACTGAAAATATGTCACATACTAGCCAGTTATTACCACATTATCAGCAAAATTTAGCATTAGATCATCTAATAGCCGCCAGTAAATATCGTATTTTTTATAATTGTGGCGCAAATTATTGGCATCAGCATGCTTTACGTAATATGATCCGTCAGCTGACTTTTGTTTTTTCAGCCCAAGAGACACAAAAGCAGCTGGACGCCAACTTAAGTGCACACAACAAACCAATTTCGCTTTATAATATGCTTGACACTCTTTACTCTATGATTAATTTGAGTGTTTTTCATCCTAATGAGCAAAATTTCAGCTATTCATTAACACAATCTTCTTACCACATTACCTACCAAACTGCGCTATGGGTTGCTTGGGGTCAGGGTATTCGAGCTGGGCCTTAACACAAATTTCATAGACTTTTCGTTGATTCTTATAGCAACCATTGTTCAACTGAATATATTAATTATATCGGTTGAAAATAGATAATATAGGTGGATTCTAACAAGAACACTGCCTTAATTGAGAAAAAATATTTATGTTAACTAAGTTACTAACAAAAATTTTTGGTAGTCGTAATGATCGTACTTTACGTCGTTTAGGTAAATTTGTTGATATTATTAATCAGTTAGAGCCTGAATTTGAAAAATTTTCCGACCAAGAACTTAAAGCCAAGACTGATGAATTTCGCCAGCGCCTTAAATCAGGTTCAACATTAGATGATTTAATCCCAGAGGCGTTTGCCACCGTTCGCGAAGCCAGTAAACGGGTATTTAATATGCGGCATTTTGATGTTCAGTTGCTAGGGGGGATGGTACTTAATGAGCGCTGTATTGCAGAGATGCGTACTGGTGAAGGAAAGACATTAACATCTACATTACCTGCATATTTAAATGCTTTAACGGGTAAGGGTGTCCATATTGTTACTGTAAACGACTATTTAGCTAAGCGTGATGCAGAAAATAATCGGCTATTGTTTGAATTTCTTGGTATGACAGTCGGTATTAATTTACCCGGTATGCCTGCTACATTGAAGCGTGAAGCCTATGCCGCGGATATTACCTATGGGACTAATAATGAATATGGTTTTGATTATCTACGTGACAACATGGCTTTTAGTCCGGAAGAGCGTGTGCAGCGTAAACTCCATTATGCATTAGTCGATGAGGTTGATTCTATTTTAATTGATGAAGCTCGTACCCCATTGATTATTTCAGGACCGGCAGAAGATAGTTCAGATCTATACAAAAAAGTGGATAAACTAATCCCTAATCTTAAGCAGCAAGAAAAAGAAGATTCAGATACTTTTCAAGGAGAAGGTCATTTTTTTGTTGATGAAAAATCACGTCAAGTTACATTGACAGAACGTGGATTAGAATTAATTGAGCAATTATTAGCAAAAGCGAATTTAATGGAAGAGGGTGAGTCATTATATTCTCCGGCTAATATTATGCTTATGCACCATGTCATGGCTGCCCTACGTGCTCATGCACTTTTCAGTCGAGACGTAGATTATATTGTCAAAGACGGTCAGATTATTATTGTTGATGAGCATACTGGACGGACAATGGAAGGACGCCGTTGGTCAGATGGATTGCATCAAGCCGTAGAGGCAAAAGAAGGTGTTGAAATTCAAAATGAGAATCAAACATTGGCATCAATTACCTTCCAAAATTATTTTCGGCTATACGAAAAACTCGCCGGTATGACCGGTACTGCTGATACAGAAGCTTTCGAATTTAGATCTATCTATAAATTGGACACAATTGTTATTCCAACTAATCGTCCGATGATCCGTAATGATTTACCTGATTTAGTTTATATGACTGAAGCGGACAAATTTGCTGCCATTATTGATGATATTCGTGAATGTATTAGCCGAGGCCAACCGGTATTAGTAGGTACTATTTCAATCGAAAAATCAGAACTAATTTCTCAGGAACTAACTAGAGCTAAAATTGCGCACAATGTTTTAAATGCTAAGTTCCATGCAATGGAAGCAGATATTATTGCTGAAGCCGGGCAGGCAGGTTCAGTGACTATTGCAACTAATATGGCGGGGCGAGGTACAGATATTGTATTAGGAGGCATCTGGCAAGCAGAAATCAATAAACTAGAGGACGCTAGTCAGGAGCAAATTGATAAAATAAAGACAGCATGGCAAGAGCGGCATGAAGCGGTAATTGCTGCTGGTGGTTTACATATCATTGGTACAGAACGCCATGAATCCCGTCGTATTGATAACCAATTACGTGGGCGTTCTGGACGCCAAGGTGATCCGGGTTCATCCCGTTTTTATCTTTCAATGGAAGATTCTTTGATGCGTATCTTTGCCTCTGAGCGAGTGGCAGGAATGATGCGTAAATTGGGTATGAAATCTGGTGAAGCGATTGAACATCCTTGGGTAACGAAAGCAATTGCTAATGCACAACGTAAGGTTGAAAGCTGTAACTTTGATATTCGAAAACAACTTTTAGAATATGATGATGTTGCTAACGATCAGCGTCGAGCTATCTATTCACAGCGCAATGATTTATTAGATGGTGGTGATGTTAGTGAAACGATTGACAGTATTGGTGAAGATGTTATAACCGTAACTATTGATGCTTATATCCCTCCCCAATCTTTGGAAGAAATGTGGGATATTGATGGTTTACAAAAGCGATTAAGCAACGATTTTAGTTTAGAATTACCTGTTCAAGAATGGTTGGATAAAGAACCCGAATTACATGAAGAAACTTTGCGTGAACGTATTCTAGAAAAAACGGTTGCAGCTTATAAAGAAAAAGAGACAATTGTAGGTAGTGAGATGATGCGTAATTTTGAGAAGGGCATCATGTTACAAACTCTTGATACATTATGGAAAGAGCATTTGGCTGCAATGGATTATTTGCGCCAGGGTATTCATTTACGAGGCTACGCACAAAGAGATCCAAAACAGGAATATAAGCGCGAGTCATTTGGTATGTTTGCCAATATGCTAGAAACTTTGAAATATGAAGTAATTAGCACATTAAGCAAAGTAGAAGTTCGATTACCAGAGGAAGTAGCTATACTTGATCAGCAAAGACGTGAAGAGGCAGAACGTCTTATGAAAAAGCAGCACCTGAGCCATGAAATTGAAAATGAAGCATTGATGTCAAAAACAGAAGCTCAAATGGCGGCCCAAGGCCATAAAATTGGTCGTAATGAGCCTTGTCCATGTGGCTCAGGTAAAAAATATAAGCGTTGTCATGGTAGCTTAGGTTAAAGCTCAGTTGCTAAAACAATTAAAAACAGGAGCGGAGAATATGTCCGCTCTTTTACTGTAAACTTCAAAAGTAATTAAATTATTTTTATGGAAAAAAAACAATTACATATTGCTGTTGGTATTATTAGAAATACGAAACAAGAAATTTTTATTACCCAACGGGCAGCTAATTCACATATGGGCGGTTTTTGGGAATTTCCTGGTGGTAAATTAGAAATAGGCGAAACACCAGTAGAAGCGTTGTTGCGTGAACTTAAAGAAGAAATTGGAATAGAAGTTATTAACAGTCAATTGTTGCAGATTGTTGAACATGAATTTCCTGATCGTAGAATAACATTACATTTTTTTCTGGTAGAGCAGTGGGATTGCCAGCCTTATGGAAAAGAAGGTCAATCTTCACGTTGGCTTTTGCAAAAATCACTGGTAGCCGAAGAATTTCCACCTGCCAACCGAGTAATTGTTGATATGCTAATCAATAACTTGATTTGAGTTGCCTATCCCACAGATAAGTTAATATAACTAAGTTTTGAAATTATCTTACCTAAGAGTTATATAATGGTAAAGGTGAAATTTATAGCATTTTTGACTTTAATATTATTTTTTAATGTCATGATCATCGGATATTTCACTCCAATCATCTATTTCGGAAATATTTCGTTGACTTGAGATCCTTTTTTCCTCACCAGCCCATTCACCAAGATCGATTAATCGACATCGTTTGCTACAAAAAGGGCGATAAGGGCTACTCTCTTGCCAAATAACAATTTTATGGCAAGTCGGACATTTTACCGTGAGCTCATCTGGCATAATGACTCCTAACAACAGGCTAATTTAAATGGTAATTCATCAGGTACAATACCATTTTCACTGTCTTCATGTAAGAATCGGATAGCAAAACGTGTTTTATGTCCAGAAATCTGAGGATATAGAGATAGATTTATCGGTAACTTTATTCGGATCAGATCCGCATTTTCTACACTACCTTGATAGAAGCCATTATAACTTTTTTGACTGGTGAATGTATTGGACTTGCGGATCAAATTTAATAGCATATTTAAAGCGGAACGTAACGGAAGGATGCCGTCAATCCAAAAGTTAATTCTAGTTTCTATCTCTTTTTTAGGCGTATTTAACCATAAATGTAAGGCTGGTAAATCAAAACTACAACAACCTCCGGGTATACTTAACCGCTGGCGAGCAATACTAATAACTTTATCTTGCCGTAAGTGTTGACCAATGCGTGGTGCTTCTCTTAATGAAGTGAGATTTTCTTGCAGTTCTTTTAGAAGATTTTTAATCAGAGTTTTATCTGCATGGGGATCACTGCACCATTGATTAAGTTTGTTTTTTTGTTTATTTAATTCTTTAATAATGTCTGCACGTATATCGCTGCGATCTAATACTTCGATTAATTCAGAAACGGCACGAAAAAAAGCTAATCCACTAGCTAATGAGTTGATGTTTTTCAAGTCAATGAGTTGCTGAAGCAAACATTCCATGCGCAGCCAAGAGCGCATTTTCTCATTTAATGGATGTTCATAAATAATGGTAGAAATAGTATTACTCATTGTGTGTTTCCTGAGAAGCATTCATAGCTAATTGCAAATATTTCTGATGTAATTTCGCTAAAGTTTCATCAAGTGTTAAGTTATTATCGTGATTATTAATTATATCATCAGCTTTTTCTAAACGCCTTGTTCGGCTAACTTGGTTAGATAAAATATTTTTTGCTTCTTGTTGGCTAATTCTATCACGTTTCATTATACGAGCTATTTGTTCTTCAGGTGTTACGTCAATGACTAGCACGCGGTTGGCAAGGTGCTCTAGATTATTTTCAATTAATAACGGGACAACCCAAACTACATAAGGGGAATTAAGTAAAGTTAGCTGGCGTTGGGTTTCTTGATGTATTAATGGATGAAGCAAATTATTTAACCAATCTTTTTCTCTTGGATCGCTAAATATTTTTTTTCTTAACTTGGCGCGATTTAAAGCGCCATCGTTATTGAGAATAGTTGAACCAAAATGTTGTTTTATCATGTTAAAAGCATAAGTATTAGGCATAACTATTTGTCTTGAAATGATGTCTGCATCAACAATTGGTACTCCTAAGGATGCAAATTTATCTGAAACGGTACTTTTGCCGCTTCCTATCCCGCCTGTGAGAGCAACAATATAGCTCATGCATCCTCTCTTTCAATAAATTTAAATGGTAAACTCCAGGCAAAGGTCTGATAATTTTTTTATGTTTATTATAACGGGTTTTAACATAATAATATTTTTTATTTTATTGTTACATTGATTACTTAAGAAATAATATTACCTAAATTAAAAATCGGCAAATACATAGTGAATAATAATCCAGTAATTACAACTGCGAGTAATAGTATTAGCATTGGTTCAATTAATTTTATCTTTTTATTAACATGGTTTATTAGGTTATCTTGATACCAATTAGCTAGTTTTTCTAAAAATAATACTAAATTACCAGATAATTCTCCGGCTGTAATAAATTGCAAGCATAGATATGGGAATAGTTTTTCTCTTTTTATACTGTCACTAAAAGAAATACCTCGTTGAATTTTTTGATATATAGAATGGATGGCATCATGATAAACGGGATGTTTTAGTGTTTTTAATACATATTCGAATCCTTCTAATAATGTTAATCCTGATTTTTGGGTAATATGTAGTGTTTGAAAAAAATAGTAAAGTTGTTGCCAACCAATAAGCTTATTGAGTAATGGCAAATGTAAGATAACCTTTTGTTCTTGTTTAATTAAATTTGGTGTATGTTTTCTATATGTAAAATATCCTAAACAAATGCAAGCTAAGGTAACAACGATATACAGAGCATTGTCAGCAATTTTATCAGAAATGGTAATAAGCAACCTAGTCGCTATTGGAAGTTGAGCATCAAATGTTTGATATATTGCTTTAAATTCAGGTAAAACGAAAAATAACATTAGCGAAACCACGACTGAAGCGATAATTAAAATAATGCATGGATACTGTAGTGCTTTAGCTATTTTTTGTTTTAATATTTGTTGTTGTTGAAGTTGTTGGTAAATAAGTTGGCAATTTTTTTCCAGGCTATTGGTTTGGGCACCTCGAAAAACTCAAGATTTTCAATTAACCCTTGGCTTTCATTCTAAATAATTAGATTTTTTTGATTATCACGTTACTGATTCTATCGCACATTGCCCTGGCTAGGGCCATTTAACCCATTCTGGGCGTCAGAAAGCCACGATGCACGCGCTCTGGAAGTACGCCAACCGCTTTAGGTTGTAACATGCTGCCATCATCGTCATGGCAAAATTAGCGCGCACCTGTCCAATGGTGCGGATCAGTTTTCTACCCATTTGTTCCATCGCCGCAAATGCATGTTCAACCCGTGCCCTAGTCTTTGCAATCCTGTGGTTTCGCCCTTGCTGAGTCTTGGACAACGGTTTGTTTCGATGGCCTTTACGCTGAATCTGGCTCCTATAGCCGTTTGCCTTCAGCCAAGCTTCCCGCTCCGCAGAGGGATAGCCTCGGTCGGCGTAGATATTGCGATTGGTGTTGGCCTTGTCAATGACCCTTTCGAAATGCTGACTGTCGTGGGTGCTGGCCGTATCGGTGACGATTTTTCTGATGAATTTGTACTTCTTATCCATGTTTACCGAAAGCTTATAGCCATAATGACTCTTACCGTGTTTTTTAGTCCACGTGGCGTCTAAATCTTTTTGTCGCCGCTTGGTTGGTTTCCAATGAGCAGGCATCGCTTCCTGCTTGAGTTGTTCCTTTTCGTCCTTCGTGAACGACTGCTTGGGAGCCGGTACCAAGGTTGCATCGATGATTTGGCCGCCCCGAGCTATAAAGCCTTTCTTCAGAAGTTGAGAGGTTACACCATCGAAAATGGCTTT
>NZ_NHNG01000237.1:0-687 GCF_002287155.1 Arsenophonus sp. ENCA | reverse complement strand
ATTATCAGCAGCGAGGGCGAACAGGTGGCCTAGCAACCAACGGTTGTTCTCAAATAACGGCCACAGGGCATCAGGCATCGTGAAGGTGCCATGTTGAAAGGGAACGTCAGGAAGACGCGCCATCATAGTGGCGATCCAGATATCGGTGGCCTTTTTGCCGCAGCTCGGGCATCCCCGACCTTTACAGCTTTGGTAAATAAGGCGCCGATGTGGACAATGGGTACACGAGTTTCGCACCAATAAAAAAACGCTCTATTTTTAAGTTTAATTCAGCATGATATATAAATAGTCAAAACCTTATAAATCAAATACAACTTATTGTAATTTAAGAAAATTTATGTTTTTTAGTAACTTGCAGATTAATCATTGCTTTTAAGCCATTTTTAGAATTTTATATGCCTGTGCGAAACTCGTGGAGATGAAAATCCACGCATCTTCATTGGCATTTTGTACCCATTCCCGAATGGAGAAAGGTGGCTTGCCTTCTTTTTCCAATCCCTGACAGTAACGCAACGCTTTGACATAAGCACTTAACACGGTACGAATGGTCATGGCGGTTTTTTCAATAAGCGTGTTGCTTAATAGTGAAATAAGGGTGTTTCGGTGATTGAAGTAAATTTTACGCTGTTCTGAGATGGAAATTCCAAAGACCTGCGCTAAGGAGTAAGAAGGTATCATCAATAAAGG
>NZ_NHNG01000810.1:0-705 GCF_002287155.1 Arsenophonus sp. ENCA | reverse complement strand
TGAGCACATACTTAATACTCGGGGACGAAAATCGTTGGGCTATTTTTCTCCAAATGAAGTATTTTTAGCTCATCTAATGGCTGCATAACGTTTTATGGGTTTGTTGCGTTTCGACTGGGAATGGGCCGTCAGGCTCGCACGAGCCGAGCGCAAAGAAATCATATTTTTCTCGCTATTTCTGCGTGGTTTGAACAACATAAACGTCGTATATCTGAAAAAATAACCCTTTATCAACAAAATTGGGACGTAATCAAAAATGCTATTGCTGAGCACATCCGTGTTTTATTAGCGTACCCAAATTAGTTTTGTGCGAAACTCGTGTCTTTATCATAAATACGATAGTCAATAGGAATTGATTCAACACTTGTCAGATCATGCCAAAGCAAATTAACCAAACCTATGCCAGCAATAACATCATGCTTATTACCTGAATATTGATAATGAACCATCTCTATTTTTCTACTACGTGTTTTGGCAATCAATGTATCATCGGCAATTAGTACACAAGGGCTTTTTTTGTCTATAGGGCACCTCGAAAAACCTAAGCCGAGTTTGATTTTGCTGATAAAGTTATCGGAAGCTGGTCTACTGAGCTAACCACCATGAAGAAACGCAGCGCCATTAAGAATGACCTCTTTGCAAACCAGTATCACCAACAGACGATCGACAAGTTGGGTGACCCGCTGGTCAAGATCGAAACCTGTA
>NZ_NHNG01000158.1:0-726 GCF_002287155.1 Arsenophonus sp. ENCA | reverse complement strand
AAAAACAAGAAAATAAAATAATCTCGGGCATCCGTATTACGGTTGAACACGCCATCGCGGGTATCAAGCGCTTCGGTTGTATGACCCAAATTTTACGGAATCGTAGACCCTTTATTGATGATACCTTTTTACTCCTTAGTGCCGGTCTTTGGAATTTCCATCTCAGAACAGCCTAAAATTTACTTCAATCACCGAAATACCCTTATTTCACTATTAAGCAACACGCTTATTGGAAACCAACCAAGCGGCGACAAAAAGATTTAGACGCCACGTGGACTAAAAAACACGGTAAGAGTCATTATGGCTATAAGCTTTCGGTAAACATGGATAAGAAGTACAAATTCATCAGAAAAATCGTCACCGATACGGCCAGCACCCACGACAGTCAGCATTTCGAAAGGGTCATTCACGAGTTTCGCACAGGCATATAAAATTCTAAAAATGGCTTAAAAGCAATGATTAATCTGCAAGTTACTAAAAAACATAAATTTTCTTAAATTACAATAAGTTGTATTTGATTTATAAGGTTTTGACTATTTATATATCATGCTGAATTAAACTTAAAAATAGAGCGTTTTTTTATTGGTGCGAAACTCGTGTCATTAATTGCGTGAGTCGTCCTTCAATCAGGGTGAGTATATTTTGTTCAGCAATTGGCCAGAGTTCGCCCGTGACACCAAAATCACGGGCACAGGCCAACTGGCTAATAAAAAGTGCCACCCACAG
>NZ_NHNG01000523.1:0-800 GCF_002287155.1 Arsenophonus sp. ENCA | reverse complement strand
AATGATTGCTTTACATAAACGATTATCTCGTAACAGCCGCTCTTTGTTGATCATTTCAAACCTTTATTCTCTAAGTTAAACCTCTTTTTATTCTCAATAGCGTGACAAAAAATGCAAGTCTCTATTCAGCAACTAGTTTATTATCAATATTCAGGTAATAAGNMATGATGTTATTGCTGGCATAGGTTTGGTTAATTTGCTTTGGCATGATCTGACAAGTGTTGAATCAATTCCTATTGACTATCGTATTTATGATAAAGATTCTGATGGAAAAACAAAAAACACGCACTTTTCCGAAATGCTGGCTCTTGCTAAAAAAAGAGGGATCATGCCAGAAGCGGTAGTGATGGATGCCTGGTATTCTAGCCTAGATAATCTGAAATCAATTCGCTCTCATGGTTGGGTCTGGGTAACCACGCTGAGGAAAAACAGGATTGTTAACCATAATAAACAACTGAACAAGTTAGACATCTCAGAAGAAGGAACTCCAACACGAGTTTCGCACAAAACTAATTTGGGTACGCTAATAAAACACGGATGTGCTCAGCAATAGCATTTTTGATTACGTCCCAATTTTGTTGATAAAGGGTTATTTTTTCAGATATACGACGTTTATGTTGTTCAAACCACGCAGAAATAGCGAGAAAAATATGATTTCTTTGCGCTCGGCTCGTGCGAGCCTGACAGCGTTCAATACCACAATTTTGTTTAACTTCTCGATGATAAACTTCAACAGACCAACGGGCATCCATGATAGATTTGACGTATTCACGGGTGGGATTCTCTTTGTTTGTTACTAT
>NZ_NHNG01000629.1:0-927 GCF_002287155.1 Arsenophonus sp. ENCA | reverse complement strand
CGCAAGCCATCACCGTCAAACAGCTTGGAGACCATCGTTACGCCTACACCGTAACAGAGCCGTACAGCGGCAAATCGAGAAGTTACCTTCAACATGAGGTGCTGCATCTCAGATACGCCACTGACGAGGCCCATTCCCAGTCGAAACGCAACAAACCCATAAAACGTTATGCAGCCATTAGATGAGCTAAAAATACTTCATTTGGAGAAAAATAGCCCAACGATTTTCGTCCCCGAGTATTAAGTATGTGCTCAAGTTCTGCAATCTCGTTGTCCGTGACTGAGTTGAAGTCCGTTCCTTTTGGGTAAAAACGGCGGATAAGTCCGTTACTGTGTTCATTTAAACCACGCTCCCATGAGTGATAAGGCCTGGTAAAGAAGACATTAGCACCGGTGATCTCAGTTATCTGTTTATGCATGGAGAACTCAGAACCGTTATCGGCCGTCAAAGTTTTAAAGTCACAGAAGGTATTTGCTACAATAAACTAGTTGCTGAATAGAGACTTGCATTTTTTGTCACGCTATTGAGAATAAAAAGAGGTTTAACTTAGAGAATAAAGGTTTGAAATGATCAACAAAGAGCGGCTGTTACGAGATAATCGTTTATGTAAAGCAATCATTGGATTATCAGTCGAAGAATTGAAAAATTTAGCCGCTGAATTTTCAGCTTGTTATTTGATTTATCGGAAAAAGAATCGAAAAGATCACGAGCGGCAGATGGGTGCAGGGCAGAAAGGATTTATCCCAACCCCACTAGATAAACTGCTTTTTATTTTAGGGCACCTCGAAAAACCTAAGCCGACACGAGTTTCGCAGTCTCTAAAAAAGAAGTATAAATTTAAAAACAAGAAAAAATCAGGATGTTCATATTTTGTCCGGTTATCCATGCATTAAAGATATCTATAAAATATTCTTGCAAGTAAGCAGT
>NZ_NHNG01000581.1:0-19197 GCF_002287155.1 Arsenophonus sp. ENCA | reverse complement strand
GACGTCTTTAACTCCAGGAAAGGCGCGAAAAAATTCCTCAGCAGAGCGAATTTGACGAGCGGGCAAAACACATTCTCGCCCCAAGGTCATCTCTAAAACCGGCAATAATATTTTTACCCAGCGACATGCCCGTGTTCTATCTAAACCAAAAAGAAGTCCTTGCAAATCATAGGTCGGATAACATTTTAAATACAATAAAATAAAAAGCAGTTTATCTAATGGGGTTGGGATAAATCCTTTCTGCCCTGCACCCATCTGCCGCTCGTGAGCTTTTCGATTCTTTTTCCGATAAATCAAATAACAAGCTGAAAATTCAGCGGCTAAATTTTTCAATTCTTCGACTGATAATCCAATGATTGCTTTACATAAACGATTATCTCGTAACAACTGCTCTTTGTTGATCATTTCAAACCGTTATTTTCTAAGTTAAACCTCTTTTTATTGTCTATAGCGTGACAAAAAATGCAAGTCTCTATTCAGCAACTAGTTTAATGAGACGAAGTTTTTCAGCAACGATAAGATTAATATTCATTTCCTACACTAGTATCATAAGTAAAAACAAATGAATCATAACATTATTAGTTATCAAACAAAAAAGCTGCGCGTGATATTAATTTCATTACTCATTAGTAAATCTATATAAAATATTCAATCTATCTAAATTATAATCATTTAAATAAACTTACTAATTATACACAACATCACTGACTTATAGGGTTATATTACTATCCGCGACTGCTGCTAAAAACAATTTTTTGCAAATCCATATAACCATAAAAAAACCAGTCTATAAAATCGACTGGTTATATAATATGTAACGCTATTAAATAGAATATTTATGCATCCTGCATTATCAGCTTCCTGCTGAATGTATCTTCCTACTATTTACGAGGTAGTAATTTGTAAGCACTAATACTTATCATTCGTTATCCCTAACACTACCTTTCTTATTCCTCTATATTATTAAACAATTTAATAATTTCAAAGTTAAAAAATAAACTAACATTCACCATTTATTATTAGTAACAATGACTAAATTTATTTCGCGCAATAAACGCCCGTTAAATCATTTCCATTTCTTATTTCGATTTATGGCACATTTGATAAATGCTAACTTATCGGCGGGCATAAGAATGTCGGATTTATCTGAGGAACACAAGAATAGAAAAAATAGTTTTTAATCATTTTTTTCCGATAATAACAGAATATTTTTTTATCCTACTGAAATAATAAAATATTTCATCTCGCTTCATGGTTTAAAAAGCAATAAACGCAGATATAACTTACATAATTTGTAAGTTATATCTTACAAAAAAATAAGTAAATATCTTAATCACATTGCTTTTTAATTACAGGAGTAAGTTGTTGTAAAAATTCAATCAGACTACCAGCTAAGACGCGACGTGTTGTTTGACCTAATGTTTCTAATATAACTTGGCCATTAATATTATCTACGGAAATAATTTCAAATTCAGAATCTAAACTTGCAATAAAGAGAGTTGGGGTCAGTCTACGTCTTTTTTGCGTAATAAAATGCCCAATTAAGTTTTCTTGTAAACGAGTAAAATCGGTCATATTCCATACTTGAATTAAATCAAGTTGTTGATCTTGAAATTTTACTCGCATATCAGCGGCTAATTGTGTTGTATAAAATTGGTCAATATTAGGATAAAAATGGATGTCTAACGCTTTTTCAACAGATGCTAACTTTTCATTTGGCAGCGGAAACGGTTTAGGTAACCAATAAACGACATCATCTTTGCTATATTCAATGCAAGGTGAAGGAATACTGTAAAAAGCATCACTCGCCGGTAAATCACCCGTCTGCTGTTGCCAATAAGCAATATAACGCTGTGTGAGTTCCGTTAATATCTGAGAAATCGTTACTTCCATGGTAAATTATTCTTATTGGTGACTAATTATAGGAATAAATCATTCTAATATATAAAAGTATCATTAGGTATTATTATCTATCTGCTCAATTTGTTGTTAAGCTATACATTAAACAACAAACTTACTCTAATATATTGATTATGCTAGCAACTATCTTACTGATTTTCTATTTTAGGAAGGAACTACATGCCACTTGATCAAGATAATGGTGAGCTACAACACCTAACGCTCGGAAAAAAAACCGAATATCAAGATAACTATGCACCTCATCTACTACAAGCGGTTCCTCGTCGCCTAAATCGACAACCTTTAGGGTTATCATCAAACAGGTTGCCTTTCCATGGCGCAGATATTTGGACACTCTATGAGCTTTCGTGGCTAAACAGTCGAGGAGTTCCTCAAGTGGCTATCGGCCATGTTACCATTAATGCTAATAGCATAAATCTGATTGAATCTAAAAGTTTTAAACTCTATCTAAATAGTTTCAATCAAACCCAATTTATTAGCTGGCAAGAAGTTGAAAAACAACTAACCCAAGATTTGACTGTATGCGCTGCAGGAGAAGTGACAGTAAAATTACAGCCACTCACCATGTTCGCTAATCAAACTATTCATAATCTGTCTGGTGAATGTATTGATGAGCAAGAGATAGAAATTACTGATTATGAATTTAATCGTGATTATCTTAACAACGCAACCACGAATACAAAGGCAGAGGAAACATTAGTTAGCCATCTGCTAAAATCTAATTGCTTAATTACTAACCAACCTGACTGGGGTTCAATACAAATTCATTATTGTGGCGCTAAAATTGATAGAGAAAAACTACTCCGTTATTTAGTCTCTTTCAGACACCATAACGAATTTCATGAACAATGTGTCGAGCGAATATTCAATGATATTCTTCAGCTATGTCAACCCGATAAGTTAAGCGTTTATGCCCGTTATACACGTCGGGGCGGCTTGGACATCAATCCTTGGCGTAGTAATGAGAGTTTTCAGCCAACAATGATGCGATTAGCACGGCAGTAAGGAGTTTAAATTGATAACACATGTCAGCCCGTTAGGTTCAATGGATCTACTATCTCAAATTGAAGTTAGTATCCTTAAACGTACTGCCAGTAGCGATCTTTATCAGCTATTTAGAAACTGCTCCTTAGCTGTACTTAACTCAGGTAGCAAGACAGATAATAGTAAAGAATTAATCGCTAAATATCCCAATTTTGATATCAATGTTCTACAACGCGAACGCGGTGTCAAACTGGAATTAATTAACCCGCCTGAAAAAGCTTTTGTCGATGGCAGAATTATCCGTTCACTACAAGCAAACTTATTTTCTGTGTTAAGAGATATTCTTTTTGTTCATACCCAGATTATTTCAGCAGAAAAACTGCTGGCATTAAGTCTGCATGACAGCATCAGTATCACTAATATTATTTTTACCATTCTGCGTAATGCCCGAGCACTACATCTCGATGAAGATCCGAATACTATTGTTTGCTGGGGAGGCCATTCAATAAATGAAATTGAATATCTTTATGCCCGCAAGGTTGGAAATGAATTAGGATTACGTGAATTAAATATTTGCACTGGCTGTGGCCCTGGCGCAATGGAAGCGCCGATGAAAGGTGCCGCAGTAGGCCATGCACAACAGCGTTATAAAAATGGCCGCTTTCTTGGTTTAACTGAACCTTCCATTATCGCTACTGAGCCACCTAACCCTCTAGTTAATGAACTTGTTATCATGCCAGATATTGAAAAACGCCTTGAAGCATTTGTTCGAGTTGCTCATGGTATCATTATCTTTCCTGGCGGTGCTGGTACTACAGAGGAACTACTTTATTTATTGGGAATTTTAATGGATCTTGCCAATAATAATCAGGCATTACCATTAATTTTAACTGGCCCAAAAGAGAGCCAAGCCTATTTTGACACCCTCGATGATTTCATTAAGCATACCCTTGGTGAACAGGCCTGCAATTATTATCAGATTATTATTGATGATCCAAAAGCTGTAGCACGTAAAATGAAAAAACAGATGCCACAAGTTAAAGAAAATCGTCTCAATACTGGTGATGCCTATAGCTTTAATTGGTCAATAAAAGTTAATTCAGAATTACAAAAACCCTTTACACCAACCCATGATAATATGGCAAAACTTAACCTATTTTGTGATCCAAAGCAGCCGGAAAAATTGGCCGCTAACTTACGACGAGCCTTTTCTGCTATTGTTGCCGGTAATGTGAAAGAAGTGGGTATGAAAGAAATTGAAAAGAATGGCCCCTATAAACTTCATGGTGATGCCAAAATTATGGCTCATATGGATACATTATTACGAGGGTTTGTTAGTCAACATAGAATGAAACTACCTAGCAAGGCAGCCTATATACCCTGCTATGAAATTATTAAATAACTGACAAGACTATGCACAAAAAATTATGATCCACTTACTTATTGTTGATGCTTTAAATCTAATCAGACGAATTCATGCTGTTCAAGGAAGCCCTTGCGAACAAGCTTGCGTTTCTACTCTTCGCCAGCTAATTAATCATACTTCGCCTACCCACGCTGTGGCAATATTCGATAACAAAGAACATCAGACAAATAACTGGCGGCAACAACTTTTACCTCAATACAAAGCTGGCAGACAAGCAATGCCAGATGATCTTTATCACGAAATAAAAAACCTTGAAATCGCATTTAAGGCGCAAGGATTAGCTTGTTGGCATGCCATCGAAAATGAAGCTGACGATCTGGCGGCAACGTTAGCAATTAAAGTGGCCACCGCTGGCTATCGTGTTACCATCATTTCAACAGATAAAGGCTATTGTCAGCTACTTTCAGCATCGATCTATATTCGTGATTATTTTCAAAAACGTTGGCTTGATTTATCCTTTGTTAATAAAGAGTTTGGGGTTAAACCTGAACAGCTGCAGGATTATTGGGGACTAACTGGCATAAATAGTAGTAAAATCCCTGGCATAACCGGCATTGGTCCTAAAACCGCAGCAACTTTACTTCAGCAATATCCTACATTAGAGGCCATTTTTGCTAATATCCATTCCTTACCCGAAAAATGGCGTAAACGGATTGAACCGGCGCAAAAAATAGCCTTTATTAGCCGACAGGTTGCCTCTCTCAAAACCGATCTACAGTTAAATGGAAATTTACAACAACTCAGATTTACACCATAACACAATAAAAAATAAAAACTTTATTGTTAATCACTGTTCTTCTAATCCCGCTCTGGTATAGAGGCTGACCAAACTCGTCTTATATGTACCGTGATCTCTTCGCGATCATGGTAGAGTTGCTTCGCTTGGATTTGAGCATTAATACCATTTTCGTTTAGTGTCTGTGATATTTTGTTCAAAATTGATGAAACCTCTTGATAACGTTTTTTCATCGGTAGCTTTAAATTAAATATCGCTTCCCGGCACCAGCCTTTTAACAACCAATCTGTTATCAAAGCAGCAACTTTTGCCGGTTTTTCAACCATATCACACACCAACCAACTAATATTCTTAGTATGTGGTGTAAATTTAAAACCATCAGTTCGATAATGCCGTACCTGACCTGTTTGCATTAAACTTTCAGCCATTGATCCATTATCAACCGCATCGACCATCATACTGCGCTTCACTAATTGATAGGTCCATCCGCCTGGATAAGCGCCCAGATCAACGGCCTTCATACCCGATGCTAAACGCTCTTCCCTTTCATCATAGGGAATAAATAGATGAAATGCTTCTTCCAGTTTTAATGTTGAACGACTTGGCGCATCCGCTGGCAGTTTTAACCGCGGGATCCCCATAAAAAAAGGTGAATTGTTATTTGCATAAGAATAGCCAACATAGCAACAGCCGGCAGCAATAAAAAATACATGTATAACCGGACGTTGATGGTTTTCTTTCAACAACAATATTTTTTGTTGACGAAGCGCATGGCGTAAAGGCACAGTAAATTTACGGCAAAATTTCAGTAGTTCTTTACTCTCATTGGTATCCGGCACTTCAACTCGTAACTCACCAGCTCGTTCAACCACACCTTGCAATAACGCGACAATCGGCGATACGCGATCGTTCGATGGCAAATCTTTCAATAACTGGCTAACAACCACTAGTTGACGAGCAAATATTAATGTACCAAAGGGTATATCTTTAGCTAGACGATCTGCATCAGTAGGCTGATAACATTCAAATAAAACATAACCGCTATTATCTTTTACTTTGGCATAGCCGTAAACGCCGATCTGGGTAGCCTTATCAGTAATTTCTGCCGCACACTCTTTTTCAAATCCTGAACGACAATATAAAATAATATTATTATTCATGACGTATTGTTGGATTCCTAAGCCGAGTTGCACCAATAACAATTAATATCCAGCCAATTAAAAAGCAAAAACCGCCTACTGGTGCCAAATGGGCAAAGTATTTTGCTTGTAAAAGTGCCATACAATAAAAACTGCCACTGAACAATAAAATACCTATACTGAAGAAAATTCCTCCCCAATAAAACCATAAAATAACTTTACGCAATAAGATAGCGCCTAATATCATAAGAACTAAAGTATGCATTGACTGATAAAGTAAACCAATACGAATCCATTCACGAGTTTCGCACAGGCATATAAAATTCTAAAAATGGCTTAAAAGCAATGATTAATCTGCAAGTTACTAAAAAACATAAATTTTCTTAAATTACAATAAGTTGTATTTGATTTATAAGGTTTTGACTATTTATATATCATGCTGAATTAAACTTAAAAATAGAGCGTTTTTTTATTGGTGCGAAACTCGTGTCTAAACCAAAAAGAAGTCCTTGCAAATCATAGGTCGGATAACATTTTAAATACAATAAAATAAAAAGCAGTTTATCTAGTGGGGTTGGGATAAATCCTTTCTGCCCTGCACCCATCTGCCGCTCGTGATCTTTTCGATTCTTTTTCCGATAAATCAAATAACAACACGAGTTTCGCACAGGCATATAAAATTCTAAAAATGGCTTAAAAGCAATGATTAATCTGCAAGTTACTAAAAAACATAAATTTTCTTAAATTACAATAAGTTGTATTTGATTTATAAGGTTTTGACTATTTATATATCATGCTGAATTAAACTTAAAAATAGAGCGTTTTTTTATTGGTGCGAAACTCGTGTCTGATACTCATCTGCTGGCAATACGTTAGCCCCATCTGCAATTGCAAACGGTAATATTTCATTTTTTGCCATCGGTTATTCCTTACAATTTTACTGACCAACTGCCGACATCAAAGCCGTCGATATAACGATTGTTGACATCAAAGCCAAAAATACCGTTATCCCCTTCGGAACCGGTATAGGCGTTGAGTCTTACGCCTTCAGGCTTAATATTAAGATAACCCTGTTTGATAACGGCTTTTGTCACTTCCGGTATGATGCCACCGGTCAGATACACATCCATTGACATATCTTGATTGTCGATAAAAAAGATTTTTACCGTTTCATCAGGGATTACGCCCTGATAAATTTCTGAGAGCATCTCGCTGGTACCATCCCAGTGATTCGCGCGGATTTTGGCTCTTAAGATAAAGCGATAAGTCTCATCATCCAATTCGGTAAAGCCACTATCTGCATCAAAGCGCCGTTTCCAGCTCCCCTGGTCAAAACCGACTTTTTCGGTATCCAATGAAAAATAGACCCCTTTAATCGGCGTTTTAACAAAGCGGGATAACCCTATCCATTCACCAACGGCATCCAGTTGTCTTCCTGTTCCGTTATCGATACTAAAAAACGCATTAAGCTGTGTGGCTAAGGCTGCAATATCGCTTAGCGGTTTTGTCATTAATTCAATATGTTGCGTAAACTTTTCCGCTGGACGATGTTGCGGGGTAATGTATTCGGTGTAATCTCTCATGAGGTCACCACCAGTTTGACGTTATTCTCACGACAACTGACTGCTTCGTTGAAAACGACAACTAAATTGGCTTCTTTGACCGTTTCTTCTGTCCGTCCGATTTTTATTGCCGTGATATCAAACGTTTTCCCTTCTTCATCACCAGGTAGATTTGCCGGTGAATAAAGACGGGTCAGATACAAATTATCGCCAATCAGTTGTTGGTTAATATATTCTGATACTTTCTGGCGGATTTTATCGCCTGTTAACGTGGTAAAACCTAAAAACGCCGTTAAATCGATTTCCACATGCACATCAACCGTTTTAGGTCTCGAAAAACGAATCGTAATTGGCATGTCGTAACGGTCTTTGACCGTTACCGCTGTGTCGCCATAAGTGCCAGCGCCCGGTGTTTTCTTTTGTGCTATAGCGTTAGCAATTGTGGTGACATCGCCACCATCCACAATCATGGCAATAGAATGCGGCGGAATCCCATTTTTATCGTTTTTGCTGGTATCATTTTCAAAACCGCGCTGCCTGGTTACCCCGTGTATCAAGCTAATTGCGCCCTGTATCCCTTCTAATACCGTGCGTGAAGGCAATGATACCGATTTTCGTTGCCGCTCACGTAACTGGTTATCCGTTTCAATCGGCCTGCCTTGCGTGGCGGGTTTGGGATTATTCACCGTTTGCCAGCCTCGCGTGGGCGTGGCTATCTCGTTAATTTCTCCGGATAGTGCAGTAATGCTCCCTGCAACCAGACAAACCGCCGTCACCGTCGCTTCACCGTGGATGTCCAGTGTCACGTTTTCTGGTAAGCGCCAGATATTGCCATTTTTATCCCGTACACGGCCATTTTTTATCACTGTACCCACCTGACCCGTTAATACGACATCCACATTCGAGTAACCCGATGCATGACGGGAAATGCCGTTTATCGCAACATTATTAGACAGTGCGGCGCCTTTACTGGTACTCGGGCTAAAACTGTTGTAGGTGGCGATAAGCGCATTATTGGCATCGTGAATGGCGAGTGCGTAAATGGCTATCATCTGGCCGTCTTTACTATCCGGCGTTAAATACGCATCCTGCCCGTAAATTTCATGAAAAAAATCGGTTAATCGTAATAATATGGTTGCGTAATCCGGCGCACTGATGCCGTCGTCAGTCACTTTCGCTGACAACCCTAACGTATCAAAATTTAACATTATGCCTCGTGGGTAAAGGAAGTTTCGCCGTATTGCGTTTGTACTTTTGCGCTGATAGTCAGTTTTCGGGTGGTTGGACTTTGGCGGACAGTAAAATCGGATAATGTGGTTACGCTCTGCGTATCGAGTATGCGCTCTTTGATGGTCATACCATAAGCATTAAGATGAGGTTTTCCCAATACCGATTGCAGCCAGGGTGTCCCTTCTTCACTGTTTAAAAACCATTGCCCTTGCCAAAGTGACAAGCGGGTTATTATCGCAAGGGCGACAGCATCAGGCGTATTAGTTAAAAACGTGTTATCCCCTTGACCAAAGCTGTAGTCGCCTTTACTCGTTTCTCGTCGATAACGCATCAATAGCACCCTTTTACTGTTGCTTTTTATTTTTTTCAACGACCTTGATGTCTTCTAACTTGAGAGAAGGCTCATTATTAAGAAGTAATAAAAAAATCACGCCCAGAAGTCGCCATGCGGTTTTTAGTTTGTGTAAATAAGAACCGCCAAAAAAAATGTTAACACTTTCTTTCATTTAATTTACCTCGCCTGAATTATCCCCACCGGCTTTGACACCTTTGTGGGTATGTGTTTCATCAATCCTTTTGCCATTGGCGGTCAATGTGCCCAAAAATTCAATCGCACCGGTAATTTTTGCGGCCACACCGGAGGCCGTCGAACCCACCATACCGCCTAACCAATTCAATAACCCTTTGATGGTCACTCTCTCCGAAAAAACGGCCTCGGGTGTGACGATTTCAAGCCCTCCAGGGGCAACAATTTTCATTTTTTGCGTTGTCGGGTTTAATTCAAAATACGTGGCACCATCGTCGCTTCTTAACTGCATGGCATTCTGATTGATGTTGCTTATCGTTTTCGCTTGCGATTGTGGGCCGATAAAAGCGAAGGCATCCGATAAATCATGCTGTCTTGGATCAATCGCCTCTTGTATCCCGCCATTTTGCCACCAAAAATCAATGCATCTATCCGCAAAGACCACCAGACACTCATCACCGCTTTTGATGGGAAAGGTCATTGTCACACCGCCCCCGCGCGGAAATATTACCGGTACATCAACTAGCAGGGGTAAATTCACCGACTGCACATGTCCTTGGCTATCGGTCAAGGCTCCCTTTATCGCTGGCTGTACTACACAAGTGACTTTATTGGCATCGAATGACTGAATAATACCCGGCATTGCGACGCGAAGTTGTGACGAAATCGCATGGCGAAAGACTTCAAGCAGTTGTTGTTGGTCGCCGGTGCGCGCCGATACGGAAATCGCCATCATCCCACCTTCTTGATATCGATTCGGTCATTTGATCCCTTGGCAATACACACCAAGTCCATATACCACGGCTTGCCGCGCGTATCACCGGTATACGTGATGTTTTTCACAATATAATCCCCATCGGTGGAAAGACTGGCCGGTTGTGAAACAGCGCCTTGGGTTTGCCGTAAGCCGCCGTCATCGTTTTCGCTTAACTTGCTGCCCCCCAAAGCGATATCGCTGTTGGGCAACATCGTGCGATAGATTAACGCCTGTTCAAGACGGATAAGTCCATTGATTTGAATGTTTGGGTTAATCAAACAACGCACATTCACCCCCGCTTCAATCGTTTGTTGCGGTAAGCCAATCAAGCCCGTTGCGCTATTAAGCACAATTGCCTCCTGAACGTATTTGTTTTCTGGCACTATCACGAGCTGACCGTTAATGTATTGCCATGAGGCAAGGCATTGCCCAGCCAGATTATCAGCGGCGTCCCTAACCATACCAAAATAAACTTTACCCCGTGGAAAGCGGGTATTATCAAACTCAGGCGTCACCCCTTTGACAATCCCGTAAGGGGCAAGCCCTGTGAGTAACGTGTTATGTTGTTCTGCCTGAGTATGCCCTGCGCTTAATGTGGTATTGAGTGTGGCATAATCATAAGCCTCATGCGAATCAATCGCTTGAACAATCACAAACGTATCGGTGGGGTTATCTCTGCCTGAAATTGTATAGCGGATTTTACCGGCAAATATCAGACCCGTATTATCCTGATAGCCTGTCATGAGCTGAATGTTAACAAACTCCTTCGCCTGAATTTGACTAACAGTTTCTTTTTTTAGATTCCAGACTTTAAACACCGCAGTACGAGGGTAACGCGTATCTGGCCAGGTGATATTGAAGGTGGCGCGAAAATTCGATAGCTCAATGCCTTCACCCTTTTCATCAGAGATAATCAGTGAGCATTTTCGTATCCAGTTTTTTGACATGGAGATAGATTCACTTATTTATCTGCCAGCGCATTAACAATGTCGGCGTATTTCTGCTGAGTTAGCTGCAACGCTTTTTCGAAAGACATAACAGTATTTTGACGTTCAATCACTTTATTTGCCTGCGGTGTTTTAGGCAGTGATTCACTCATTTTTTTATTCATCATCCCGTCAATCCTCAATCGGTTATCCAGTACAATTTTACGGTTGTGCCCAAGGTAGTCGCGTTTATGTCGCTTTCCTCATCGGATAGAAAAACCAGCTTCCCTTCACTGATAAGGTGTTGATATTGAGCCAGTAGATTTTCACCCATGACTAGCGGAATACCCTGTATCACCGGTTGATTATCAACCGTGAGTATATCCAGCACCCAGCCAGCGCTATCACGCCAGATAAGGCTAAATTGCCAGACGGTATCGGATAATTTTATGGTGAATTGCTGGTTAATTGGCGTCAGTGGTATTTCGTTAATTTCCATTAAAAAATGCGGCTCCTCGCTGTAATAGGCTGCGATTATCTACGGGTTTTGGCGTTTTCATCCCCGTATTGCTGACACCACCGGTTGTATTACCTTCCCGCATATTTTTTGCATCAGTAGATTTGATATTAACCGTTTGGGTTTGGGTAATATTAAGTTCCCGTAAGGTTAATATCGCCATCAACACGGTTTCCGTGTGTTTATCGGTGGTCACCTCAATCGCGCGAATGAGCATATTCTGGTATTTTCGCTTACCTGTTATCACATCAAACGGTTGACGGCTGGCTTGAAGCGCTAAAATTTGCTGGTAAATTTCCGGTGAGCTTAACCCTACGCTAATACCCAATTTTGATGTGTCCCAAAAATCCAGCAGCGATCCCCCACTTGAAAAACCCACCTCCATGGTCACTTCCGCCGGACGTTTGTAAGCGTGATCGGCAATTTCCGCGCCGAGTTCAACCGGATGCTCGGTGATTTCAAGGGTGTCGTGATGTTTTTCTGAGATAATGACATCCGGCACCAGTAAACCAATTTTGCGCGATCGTTGTGAAAAAAGGGTAGAAAGGATATCCATCAGTAGGCTCGCTGGGTTAATTGTCCAATCAGTCTGGCGTTAATGCCCGTTTGTTTATCGGCAATCGCATTGGCAGTGGCGTGGGGATCTACGGCACCTTGAACATAAATATTCGTTTCCTGCGCAACTGAATTTCCGCCAACACCAGGCATATTGCTTAATACTTTAGGAATGTAATTGCGGGTTTCCTGTGGCATTAACGCCATACCATGCCTTTGCACATTGCCAATCCCCCAATTGTAAGCGGCTAATGTCTTTTCAATATCCCCACCATTCATTTTAAACAGCTGAGAGAGATAACGCGCGGCCGCTTGCGCCGATTTAACCGGATCAAATACCTCACCGCCCGATAACCCAAGATCACGAGCGGTGCCATCCATTAACTGAAATAATCCTTTTGCGCCAGCACGAGAAATGGCAAACTGATTCCCGCCAGACTCTGTGATGGCTACACTACGAAGTAAGCCTTCGGGGAGTCGATAAAGCTGCTCTAGTTTGCCCAGTGTCGGCTGTAACCAACCAAGGAGTTGTCGACCTGATGCACTGGGTTTGGGTCTACCCGTCGGGACATCGGCGATATTATCCGGTATATTGCCACCCTGATTTTGGTTCGCCCAGCTATTATCAATGCCAAAAAACCGTAAACTATCACCAATCGCGCGTTTGACTTGACGGGTGTTATAATCCCATGACGTGCTTGCGCTATCGCTAATATTGTCTTTATCTGAAATCAGATACCCTGCATAGAGACCCCACAATTTCAGCCAGGGTGGGATAGGCAACTTCGCGATTTTGCCAAAAGCCCCTAACACCTTACTTACCCATGCCCCTGCGATAAAAATGGCCATCAGCTCAAGTGCATTTTGCCAACCGCCCACCAAGTCAACGAGGGAGTGAAGTTTATCGCCTAACCAGGTGAATGCGGCTTTTGCCAGATTGATTTCACCTTCCCACTTTGACCAGTCAATAAAGGATTTGCCGCCTTCTTTCCATGTCTGGTAGTCTTCCCATAGTAACAGTAAAGCAGCAACAAGAGCGGTAATAATACCGATGGGCGAGGCAAAGAATGCGCGATTAAGCACCCAGATAGCCGTTGCCAATCCGCTAAAGGTCGTGATGAGTTTTTTAGATTTTTCGTCCAAGTTGCGCCACCAGTCAAAAACATGTCCCATTACCTCACTGACTCGCCAGATAACCCGACCCACCATTTCACCGGCTTGAATGACGCCTTTGATGACACTCGTTAATACCCTCTCAATTTTCGGGAAATTATCCAGCAGTCTTTTGCGTAGATCATCTATCTCTCTGCTCAATCCCCCTGCCAGGTTTAACCCGACTTTATCGCGCAAAATACCAAATAACCCCGTCAATCCTTTCATCGAGGTCATAAACTGGTTTGACTGTTTGGCAGCAAGATCGGCGTTAAATCCGGTTTGCTTAAGCATACGCTGGTAATCAGCAGAAAATTTATTCAACCCTCTGCGCATTGCCATCAAGGTATTTTCATCAATGCCTAACAATTGAGCATATTGATTCGCGCGGTAATAAGGCATGGAGGCCAATTTATTCCCCACACGGTTAAAAATAGCGCTCATATCCTGCAAGTTGCCATTGGCATCACGGGTTTGCACCCCAAGCCGATTTAAAAATCCCTCCGCTCCTGGACTGTTTCTTAAAAATCGCGCCAGATTTTCAAGTGAACCTCTTGCCGCTTCTGCACTACTGCCGGTGAGACTGGCGGCATAACCTAATGCTTTTATGCCGTTAACACTGGCGCCTGTACGCGCTGACGCCCAGTACATTTTATCCAATCCTGCTGCAATTTGTGTCGTAAAGCCCACCACAGCAAGCGCTGCCCCCTCAACAGTCGCCCCCAGTTTGACGACATTGGCACTCACCCCCGTGACAACGGACTGAAATTTTCGCATGCCACTGTCATCAACCTTAAAACCTAAGCTGATGAGAAAATCTCGCAACGTTTCAGCATTAGTCATGGTGGTTTCTCCAACGCGCAATTCGCGCTTCGTTATCCTGTTCGATGTCTATCCACTCATTCATTTCGGCTAAATCTGCCAAATCGATTGAGCCATCTTTTAATTTGTCGAATTTAATGTAGCCATACTTAACAGGAAGGCGTAAGAAGTCCTTACCATCCGGCATTGAATCCAGGGTTAATCCTGTGGTGGAAGGCTGGCTGTCTCGTCGCCTTGGGGTGCGTGAAAAAAATTACCGAGGGAGTCTCCAATCACCTGCGCTACAATCTCAAGCAGGGTCTTCAAGTCAATATCATCAAACATCAATTCACCCTGGCGAAAAATCGGCGTCCATGCCTTGGCATTTTTGCGTGAAACCACGGCTAAACACGGGTGCAAAATCGCATTACAATCTTCATCGCTCATTTGGGCAATGGCATTTGCCATAACGGGTAACACCGCTGCCATTGGCATTTCCCCTTGCTGTAATTTTTGCAATTCACCGGTTAAACCGGATAATACGGGTAATAATTTTCGCGTCACTTTAAGCTGGTCAAAGACACTGAGTTTCGTCGCGCGATACTCGTGACCGTTAATTTCTATTTCCATTAGAATTCTCCTAATAGTGCATCTATTTTGATGCAGTCAAAGACCCAAGCTAAAACATTCGCCTCTTTTGCATTTTGTAAATCCGGTATTTTTTGAAACGCACAACTGCGCGCGGTGATCATATCGCCAGATACCGGATTACGGATCACAATCACGTTATTACCCCAAAGGGTAGATGACACGCTTTGCGCGTTATAGGCGATCATCAGTTTTTTGTTAACCGGTGAGGCTTTAATCAGACTGACCGTAACGGTGCCGGATTTTCCGCCATGTCGGGTATGCATCCCTTCACCATCAGCACCAATGGTCATGGTGTTTTTAGCTTCGGTCATTGTCACCACAATGCCTTCTTCCGAGTTCGCCGAGCCAGCGCCAAAATCTATCACCCCCGTGGGGCCGGTTAGCGTGGCGGAAACGTCAACAAAACTATACGTGGCCATTTTCTCTCCTTATCGAACAATGGTGATCAAGACATCCGCGAAATGTACCGCGCCGGCTAACTTACAGGCAACCTGAATCGGCGGTGCTTTACGTTTTTCTCGCTCGGATTGCGCCTGCTCTGCAAGCGGTTGAATATAGACGTAATATCCTTTGGTGAGCGTATCTTCGCTTGCCAATTGACCTATACTGCCACCGTTCCAGATACCCGGTGCAAGTAATCCATTAGTAACCGCCTGCGCTAAGGATTGCTCAACATTGGTTAAAAGCGTCGTGCTGCCTTGCTCCGTTTGAGGGATTTTGGTGGTACTGGTATACAAAAGATTGTACAAATTGGTTTGCACAAAGTTTTGCAACCAGTCCAGGCCGTGGCGTTCATCGAAAAAATCACCATTGACCATCACGCCTTCTTGTATGATGGCAGTGTCGTTATCGTAATTGACAAACACGTTGCAATTTTTGTCCGCCAGCGTATTCGCCTGTGAAGTGGTTAATGTTTCTGCTTTAACGCCAGGCTCCTGTTTGAATTTGAGCGTAATCGTGGTGTTATTGCCGTTGAAATTGACGGAAAACGCCCGTCCAAAAGCAGAGGCTGCTGCATAGGGGGTTGATGAAGAATATTGGGTAAACACCCGTTGATATTTTGCTTGTTTTAACACGGAGGCAATATCATCATTTTTCGTGCTATCAAGAACGGCGGTATCCTGGGTGGTATAACCAAAAACGCGGGAACTTCCGGCCGCGCCAATAAAGTTGGCGATACCTTTCACTTCATCGGTAGAAAGGGCAGCGGTTACCACCAGTCCATACCAATGGCTGGAAAAATCCGCCAAGGTTGTCACCGCATCAACAATAGTTTCACCGTCCATACCTAAAACCGGCGTTGCGCCGCTCTCTTGGGTGAGTTTCAATAACGCCGATAAGTCAGTGCCTGATTCCGGTGCGAAAGCAAAACCCACTGCGCTTGTTTTACCTGCCGTATTCGATGTCATCACGAATCGACTATCGTTATTATTCCACGTTATTGTAGACGTGCTCATTTTTTCACCAATTCGAGCGGCAACCCCGTTTAAATTGGTTTCTTGCGAAAAATCAATCGCACTTAACTTAACTGTTCTTCCGTTTACGCTGATATTCATCGCGCCATCGGTAATCGCCTTAAAATTGTTAATTTTTGTCTCTTCTTCGGACAAAATGCCACCGCGCAATAATGCGGGTGAGGATGATTTCACCCAGCGACCCACATATAAATCGACGGGTTTTGGTGACTGCTGGTAATAAAGTGAAGCCGCCTGATACTCGGGTGCGGTTGTACCAAAATCATTGGCGACTTCCTCAATATTGGAATACGCCCGTAATCGCTCAAACGGATCGATAACCGGTGAGTCACCGACAATCAGCAGTGAACCAAAATTACGACTACTGGCGGCACGCGGTGACATATCAAGCGTGACCTTAACCACCCTTGAAACGGGTAAACCTGTTGACATTATTTGTCTCCTAAAAACGTGACGGTTACATCTGTCACTGATTTTATGTGATAGCGACGCACCACTTTGCGGCGTAGATGAACGGTTATATCAAACCGGTTCACCCACTGATTATTGATAAGCTCAGGAAACGCGGTGATCTGGCTTTGGCTGCCGAACGTGAGATTGAATTTATTCAGTTCCGCGTTATTTTGACTGAGCATAATGCCATCTCGAAAACGGGCGGCATAGACCATGCCGTCTTTTCCGTAGAAAGAGGCCATACACGTTAAGGTCTCGTACTGCCAAAGTTCGCTCGATTCATCGCTTTGATTGACCATGGCGGGATTTGGCTCACTGGTAATATCGATGATACCGAAAGCACACCAGTCACTATCAGGGGATGGCAACGGTGCCGGATCGCGTTGCCAGCGAGGTAAAACGTGTTTCGCTGGCAAGCCAGAAACGCCACAAACCCAAAGGCTTAACCGACGATTTAAGCTTTCATTGTACAGGGCATTATCACCAAAGGGCGTTAGCCATCCCGCCTCCGTACTGCTGTTATTGCTCATGAGAGATTCCTCCGTCAAACGGCATCAGTTCACAATGCGCCTGAACAAATCCCGCGCCATAAGCAGTGTAAGGGTCGACGGATTTCACCAGATATTGACGCCCCTGATAGGTAACTATATCGCCAATATGATGAGTTTCACCTGCAATCAATCTCGTCGTAGTGATAACCAATATTCGTCCGCTGACGAGTTGTCCAGCGGTTCTTATTTGCGCCTCAATTGAGCTATCTACTGTCACAACACCTGAAAAAGAGTGCGTACTTTCTTTTGTCGAAGTAATACCTTCATCATCAATCAAAATTTCCCGTCGAGTATACGTGAGTGTAGCGTCATTAAAACGGGGATTGAGTAATACCCGCGTAACATCAAGGATTGGCATTTTTTTTCCTCACAACATAGGTGATCGCCCGACGATAGGTACCCGTGTCAATAAGCGGTCTGGCATTGCTATTATCTGGCGGTAAACCGGTTTTTCGATTCTCAAGCTCTTGTGCCGCGCCTTTGCGCCCACGTCTTGCTCGGGCAGCTAATGTACTGTCCGCCAGTGGCACAAATTTGCTTTGCGTAATGACGGCTTGTACGCCTTGAACGGCAATTTGGCCTGCTCGATTTAACGCTTGTTCTGCTTTATCCGGCTGAGAATCCAAAATGGCTTTAGCGGCAGATTTCAATTCCGCGGTGGTTTTGGTTTCCACTGAACGAATACCTGGTATCAAATGGGGTCTGGCGGGGATATTTTTAGCCGGTGAGCCAAATTCGTTGAGATAACCAATCGCCGCATTGCTAAAAGGGATATCCTCGCGTTCACTCTTTTCAGCCGGAATGCCGACCAGTACCTCTTTTTTGCCAAGTTGAACGAGGGCATCAAATAATTCACTGGCCTTGTCAATGCGTAAGGTGACGCCACTTTTCACAATTGCCGTCCCCCTGCGCCAAACATCAGTACCCACTGATAAAACTCCGCCACGAGTTTCGCACAGGCATATAAAATTCTAAAAATGGCTTAAAAGCAATGATTAATCTGCAAGTTACTAAAAAACATAAATTTTCTTAAATTACAATAAGTTGTATTTGATTTATAAGGTTTTGACTATTTATATATCATGCTGAATTAAACTTAAAAATAGAGCGTTTTTTTATTGGTGCGAAACTCGTGTAATTTTGCTTTATTGAGCAAATCATTGGTGTTGGTGAAGAAATAAGGCGTTCGTTGATTAATTTCATTAAGAACATGAATGACATTATTGTCTTGATAAAAGTTGGCGACGTAATCGTTTTGTAATTGATTAATCATCAATGCTACTGGAAGGGCTTCTATCCCCCATATCGCGCTGTCTGTGGGTTTCAACGTATATTCATAAGGCGTAACCTTTGCGATGAACGCATCATCAGGAGAAGGGAATCGGCCATTTCCCCAAAATGGTACCGTGATGCGGTGAGTTTCAACGGTGGGGATTGGAAAAAACTCAGTTCTTTCAATGATAAAACCGTCATCACTAACCAAATTATAAATTAGCCGCTGTTGTTCTCGTTGACTTTCTTTAAGCCTGTTGCTCAATAGCAAAATTAATTGTGACTTACAAAAAAACCAGCTATTGATGATAAAATAATCAATTTTTGAATTAAAAATGACCTATATAAGATTAAAAAATAACCTATTTTTGTGTTTTTTAGATGTATCTAACTTGTTTTTATTGAAAGCAGTTTTATTTCACTATTGAGCAACAGGCTTATTGTCACAGAGATTTTGGATGAACAAGACTGGGTACCTTTCGAACGCTGTTATTCTTCAACAGGTAGAGCGCCGTATTCTCCTCGTTCAATGATGGGAATTTTGCTTTATGGGATCATGAAAGG
>NZ_NHNG01000701.1:0-1017 GCF_002287155.1 Arsenophonus sp. ENCA | reverse complement strand
CTTTTTTTGTCTATAGAAGGTTCAACTAATCGCCATAGGTCTTTAGGGCGGAAACATCTACTTTTTAACCATCGGCTAACCGTGTCATGAGATAAAGGCGATGGGCTGACTTCTGATAACGCCAAACTAGAGTATCTTACACTGCTTACTTGCAAGAATATTTTATAGATATCTTTAATGCATGGATAACCGGACAAAATATGAACATCCTGATTTTTTCTTGTTTTTAAATTTATACTTCTTTTTTAGAGACTGCGAAACTCGTGTATAGTAAAAAACTCTAATGGCGTTTGGAAATTAAAAGAAGGTTTTAAACATGGATTTATTATTAGCAAAAAGGGTAGAAGTTATCAGCCAGAAGATAAATTAACTTTCAAAATGGCTTGTTGTGCAGAATCTCTTAACAAAGAATGTGATGTAATAGAAAATAAAATTGATGAACGTTACAAGTTCGTTGATTATTTATCTGAAAAAATAGAAGCAAATGAAAGTTCTTCATCTGAAGCTTCGGTTTTCTTATCATTGATTAATGAATTGAATATTACTTACAGCAAAAGTTTTATCGAAAAGGTAAAAAAGATAGCAGCAAGAAAGTAAATATGGCGCTCTACACCAGTGTTCCACCACTGAGGTGGCCCATTCCCAGTCGAAACGCAACAAACCCATAAAACGTTATGCAGCCATTAGATGAGCTAAAAATACTTCATTTGGAGAAAAATAGCCCAACGATTTTCGTCCCCGAGTATTAAGTATGTGCTCAAGTTCTGCAATCTCGTTGTCCGTGACTGAGTTGAAATCCGTTCCTTTTGGGTAAAAACGGCGGATAAGTCCGTTACTGTGTTCATTTAAACCACGCTCCCATGAGTGATAAGGCCTGGCAAAGAAGACATTAAACTAGTTGCTGAATAGAGACTTGCATTTTTTGTCACGCTATTGAGAATAAAAAGAGGTTTAACTTAGAGAATAAAGGTTTGAAATGATCAACAAAGAGCGGCTGTTACGAGATAATCGTTTATG
>NZ_NHNG01000527.1:0-1035 GCF_002287155.1 Arsenophonus sp. ENCA | reverse complement strand
CATAAACGATTATCTCGTAACAGCCGCTCTTTGTTGATCATTTCAAACCTTTATTCTCTAAGTTAAACCTCTTTTTATTCTCAATAGCGTGACAAAAAATGCAAGTCTCTATTCAGCAACTAGTTTATTGGATTATCAGTCGAAGAATTGAAAAATTTAGCCGCTGAATTTTCAGCTTGTTATTTGATTTATCGGAAAAAGAATCGAAAAGATCACGAGCGGCAGATGGGTGCAGGGCAGAAAGGATTTATCCCAACCCCACTAGATAAACTGCTTTTTATTTTATTGTATTTAAAATGTTATCCGACCTATGATTTGCAAGGACTTCTTTTTGGTTTAGACACGAGTTTCGCAGTCTCTAAAAAAGAAGTATAAATTTAAAAACAAGAAAAAATCAGGATGTTCATATTTTGTCCGGTTATCCATGCATTAAAGATATTTATAAAATATTCTTGCAAGTAAGCAGTGTAAGATACTCTAGTTTGGCGTTATCAGAAGTCAGCCCATCGCCTTTATCTCATGACACGGTTAGCCGATGGTTAAAAAGTAGATGTTTCCGCCCTAAAGACCTATGGCGATTAGTTGAACCTTCTATAGACAAAAAAAGCCCTTGTGTACTAATTGCCGATGATACATTGATTGCCAAAACACGTAGTAGAAAAATAGAGATGGTTCATTAAGCGTGTTGCTTAATAGTGAAATAAGGGTGTTTCGGTGATTGAAGTAAATTTTACGCTGTTCTGAGATGGAAATTCCAAAGACCTGCGCTAAGGAGTAAGAAGGTATCATCAATAAAGGGTCTACGATTCCGTAAAATTTGGGTCATGCAACCGAGGCGCTTGATACCCGCGATGGCGTGTTCAACTGTAATACGGATGCCCGAGATTATTTTATTTTCTTGTTTTTGTTCAGGCGATAAAGGTCTTTTTCGAGTTCCTTTTTTTGGGATTTGTGTATTAGGATGCTGTTTATCTATACCTTGAAAACCGGTATCTGCCCAGATGGTTACCTCAGGAGGAATATGGCGAATTATAT
>NZ_NHNG01000013.1:0-1056 GCF_002287155.1 Arsenophonus sp. ENCA | reverse complement strand
GGCTGACAAAAATACATCCCAAATCTAAACGCGCCAGATTTTCAAGTGCTCTGAGCGAACTATGCCCTTTCATGATCCCATAAAGCAAAATTCCCATCATTGAACGAGGAGAATACGGCGCTCTACCTGTTGAAGAATAACAGCGTTCGAAAGGTACCCAGTCTTGTTCATCCAAAATCTCTGTGACAATAAATGCCCTACGTTCACCAATTTGCTTGAGATAATCGCAAAGGGAAACAGAACCCTCCAAGATAGGTAGATTTTGCGCTTTGACAAACTTACGTTTGGTGTGAGAAGGCGATTCCAGTTTGCGAGTAAATACGGTCATAAAAGATCTGCGTTTAAAACGAATAAAGCAAATTTTAATCGATAACATGAGCTTTTGCGACAGCCTCTAAAGACCTATGGCGATTAGTTGAACCTTCTATAGACAAAAAAAGCCCTTGTGTACTAATTGCCGATGATACATTGATTGCCAAAACACGTAGTAGAAAAATAGAGATGGTTCATTATCAATATTCAGGTAATAAGCATGATGTTATTGCTGGCATAGGTTTGGTTAATTTGCTTTGGCATGATCTGACAAGTGTTGAATCAATTCCTATTGACTATCGTATTTATGATAAAGATTCTGATGGAAAAACAAAAAACACGCACTTTTCCGAAATGCTGGCTCTTGCTAAAAAAAGAGGGATCATGCCAGAAGCGGTAGTGATGGATGCCTGGTATTCTAGCCTACACGAGTTTCGCACAGGCATATAAAATTCTAAAAATGGCTTAAAAGCAATGATTAATCTGCAAGTTACTAAAAAACATAAATTTTCTTAAATTACAATAAGTTGTATTTGATTTATAAGGTTTTGACTATTTATATATCATGCTGAATTAAACTTAAAAATAGAGCGTTTTTTTATTGGTGCGAAACTCGTGTAAGCTAACCCGTGTATCATCTTCTCAAGCGGGATTTGAACGGCGATGGTGGCAAAAAAGACCATCACCGTGGCGATAATTACCCAAAAAGCCACGATATTGGCAATCTGCATAAACATCGCCACC
>NZ_NHNG01000597.1:0-1152 GCF_002287155.1 Arsenophonus sp. ENCA | reverse complement strand
AGTCATTAAAAATGATCACCATTCAGCTAAGACATTGATTGAGTGGCTGAAAAACCAAAAATGTTTACTCGAAGATGTAAGGATTACTCTTGAATCCACTGGGACTTATCACGAACAACTCTGCACTGAACTTTATGATATGGGTATTCATATTTCCATCGTAAACCCTTATCGTATAAGAGAGTTTGCAAAAGGCATGGGTATTTTAACTAAAACAGATAGAGTGGATGCCTTCGTTTTAGCGTGTTATGGAGAGCTAAAAAAGCCTTCAGCATGGATAGCTCCATTGCCAGAAATTCGAGCATTGAAATCATTGATCAACCGTCGAGAGGCACTTTTAGCTGATTTATTGCGTGAACAAAACCGTCAGGAAAAGACGTTAACAACGTCTACACCAAAGATTGTTAGACAGTCACTTGTTAAGTGCATAAAAATATTAGAAAAAGAGTTGCTGGCTATTGAATCTGAAATCTCTAATCATATTGATAATCATCCAAAATTAAAGCAAGACATGGAATTGCTGACATCAATCAAGTCAATTGGTAATCAGGTAGGTGCCAACATGCTTATGGTGTTAAGGAGCCATGACTTTACTAGTGCAGAACAGGTTGCCTCCTATCTGGGATTAGTCCCTGTAGAACGGCGTTCTGGCACATCTGTTAACGGTCGGGCTCACTTATCCAAAACAGGATCGTCCCAAATTCGCGCAAAATTATACTTCTCAGCCCTAACAGCAATACGCCATAACCCACATATCAAGTCATTGTATGATCGTCTATTAGCAAGAGGTAAGTCAAAAATGTCAGCTCTAGGTGCCGCAATGAGAAAACTAGTTCACTTGTGCTTCGGAGTATTAAAGACGGGTCTAGCTTATGACCAAAACTACGCCCGCCAAATTTTCGATTCATAAAATCGATTTTAAGGCATTTTAAATTTTAGTTGGTACGTTTTCATGTCTTACATAGAGAAAATGGCGCGACGGGCTTCTTAGGTGGCTTAAAATCGATTTACAGATGATAACGCAAACTCACACGAGTTTCGCACAAAACTAATTTGGGTACGCTAATAAAACACGGATGTGCTCAGCAATAGCATTTTTGATTACGTCCCAATTTTGTTGATAAAGGGTTATTTTTTCAGATATACGACGTT
>NZ_NHNG01000318.1:0-1180 GCF_002287155.1 Arsenophonus sp. ENCA | reverse complement strand
CTTTTTTTGTCTATAGAAGGTTCAACTAATCGCCATAGGTCTTTAGGGCGGAAACATCTACTTTTTAACCATCGGCTAACCGTGTCATGAGATAAAGGCGATGGGCTGACTTCTGATAACGCCAAACTAGAGTATCTTACACTGCTTACTTGCAAGAATATTTTATAGATATCTTTAATGCATGGATAACCGGACAAAATATGAACATCCTGATTTTTTCTTGTTTTTAAATTTATACTTCTTTTTTAGAGACTGCGAAACTCGTGACCGATTCGGTTCTCGAACGTCCACACAGTGGTGCGATCAGGAATGTTGATGGCATAGGGTAAGCCGCAGAAGCGCTTGAAGCTCATCCTGTCAAGAAGCTGGTACTCCATCTGCTCGTCGGACAGGTTGTAGATACGCTTTAAGACTAAAATGCGAACCATGGTCTCTGTTGGAAATGGTGGACGTCCGCCTTTTTTGCTGACAGGACGCGGTACCACATGGTCGATTTCTGCTGCTAGATGCGCAAAGTCTATACAGGTTTCGATCTTGACCAGCGGGTCACCCAACTTGTCGATCGTCTGTTGGTGATACTGGTTTGCAAAGAGGTCATTCTTAATGGCGCTGCGTTTCTTCATGGTGGTTAGCTCAGTAGACCAGCTTCCGATAACTTTATCAGCAAAATCAAACTCGGCTTAGGTTTTTCGAGGTGCCCACTACTTACTGATCCTGATACACAAAAAATTCTAACAATCTTGGAGGCGTTAGAACCACGAGAACGGGCGCAACTAGCTAAATTTCTTAGTCGCAATGGTGCTGTGTACTTAGTAGAATTGATTGATCCAGAAAATCAATCCCTCCTAAACTTGAAAGCAGACACGAGTTTCGCACAGGCATATAAAATTCTAAAAATGGCTTAAAAGCAATGATTAATCTGCAAGTTACTAAAAAACATAAATTTTCTTAAATTACAATAAGTTGTATTTGATTTATAAGGTTTTGACTATTTATATATCATGCTGAATTAAACTTAAAAATAGAGCGTTTTTTTATTGGTGCGAAACTCGTGTAAGAATGACTTCTGATCTTTACCAAATACAGTATCAATTTCAAAATGACCGGGTTGTTGCTTAAGATCAGCCTCAGCGGGTCTCTCTTCAATACCCACTCTATCAGGAATAGGGCTACGCTTGGA
>NZ_NHNG01000492.1:0-1333 GCF_002287155.1 Arsenophonus sp. ENCA | reverse complement strand
GTAGGGGTACAAGAGAAACCACTGCCGTCTGAAGTGGCTAAATAATCAGGCATACCCTTTCAAGCCCATTCCATCGGAAAAACCACCATGCAAAATATTAACCTTTTGCAATACCTATTGACGAAAGAAGAAATCATGCGCTATAGTTTATTTGCATCTGCAAAATCAGATGTCAGGTCTGCAAAACCTACCAAGATTATCGCGACATATACACGCCGCGCGCGTGTTTTTTAATGTCGTAATCTAGCCACAATTCAATGGTGGACTGGATGAGGGAACCGAAAGGTTCACCGTCTGATAATCGCGGTTTTTGCAGCCTCGTTCAGTTCACCGCCTATTAGAACCTGCAAATTCTTGGCGGTGGTAATTTTAGATTATCAATGGAGGTCATATGACACTTCAATTATCCGCTATCACCCCTAAAGTTACTGTTCATAACGGCAAAGCTATTACCACGTCTCAAGATGTTGCTGATTACTTTGGCAAATTGCATAAAAATGTTATCCAAAAAATAGAATCCCTTGATTGTTCTAGAGAATTTATGACAGCTAACTTTTCAGCCGTCGCAGTAAAGATTCAAGCTGGTTTCAATAAGCGTGATTCCAAAGCTTATGAAATGACAAAAGACGGCTTCGTATTTTTGGTCATGGGATTCACAGGAAAGAAAGCAGCACAATTCAAGGAAGCCTACATTGCTGAATTTAACCGCATGGAAGTAAAGCTACATTCTGCACCTAAATACCACCCAAAAGCCGTAGAACGTTTTAACCATTCAGACACTCGTAACCTGACGCGTTTAGTCTGGTGTATGACAAATGGCTTCCGGTTTGAGCGTTCATGGAGTAATGCGTTGTGGCTGGCGTTGCGTGAAGTGACCGGCACGCCATCACCGGAGCGTTTTCAGGTAGCGCATATCCCCTTAATCGCTGACGAGTGCAGACGGATTTACTATATCACCGAGTCATTGCGCCAAATTATCAATGACGCAGAAAAACAGGTTATCAAACGACTTTTACGTAAGCGTGAAAATATCGATACCGTGTTAGCGGAGATCAAACAACTTTTTGAACAATTCCAGCATCAACAAATCGGGATAATCACCGCGCGTACCGATCACTGGTATGAAGGTGAATTGACCCACTTCCTGGAACGTCACTAATTAATCTCAACGCCCCTTTTTATAGGGGCAATCTTTCATCAATTTAAGTATTGAGAGATTTCTACATGCAAAAAGCAAAAATCCTGTCATCGGAGCGATTTCCGATGAACAACAACGTCCGGCGTTTACGCTATTTACAAAAATTAGAAGCGCTAAAGCGCAATGTTAATCAAC
>NZ_NHNG01000259.1:0-1398 GCF_002287155.1 Arsenophonus sp. ENCA | reverse complement strand
CTTGTAAATAGACATTTTTCATTTTAACCGCGATTAGTCTACTACGCATTAAGTTAACGTGACTAAGATCAATTTCTGCTGGTAACTGTATGCCCGTCAAATCAATTTTAGCTAACTCAAAATAATCACCGGCTTCTCTTATTTGTAATTGCTCCATTAAACTGGCTAATTTTTTATTTTGCCAATCTTGTCTATCAGCTAAACTACAATCTAAAGCTAATTTTTCTGTTAAAATTGCCAAATTGGTTGTTATTTTAGCCTGCTCTTCCGTAATAAGATCAGGCTCCAAAGATGAAAATAAAATATTTTCCTCTTTTGAGATCCTAAACATATTAACCTCTATGATGTTGAATTCTCGATTGTTGCCAATAGTGTATCGCTTAAAACACCATCTTATTAATTTTGTTTAGGGCAATAGTCATTGATAGTAACATGAAGAAATGGTTTTATTTTTTATTAATGACAATATAATATTTTGCGCTATTTAAAATGATAAACTTTTATCATTTTTTTGCTTTTAAATTCCGCTCTCAATAGCAAGCTAATTTTTTAACACCGTTCAATTTTATCGTGTATATATGCGACGTTAAAATAACCACCATTTAAGAATAAAAAATCCATAAAAAACTAATAATTATGAAATTATCACTGCATAACTTATTTTTACAAATAATTTCCAGCAAACATACTTTGTCTTCAAGCAGCAAAAATCACAGAAAAATGCCAAAAAATCAGCTACATTGATAGACAATACCCATAAAAAGGTAAATATCTATGAGCCAGCGTGGACTCGACGCATTATTGCGACCTAAATCCATTGCAGTTATTGGTGCCTCAGAAAAACCAGAACGAGCGGGTTCCGTTATTATAAAGAATCTACTTTCTAGTGGCTTTACAGGCCCGATCCTGCCGGTTACACCAAATAAAAATGCGGTAATGGGAATACTCACTTACCCTACGATTGATAAATTACCATTCTCACCAGACTTAGCTGTTATCTGCACAAATTCAGACAGAAATTTAACCTGCCTAAAGCAACTGGGAAAAATGGGTTGTAAAGCGGCCATTATCCTCTCATCACCACCCTCTCAGTTTGTAAAACTTAAAGCATTAACTCAGCAGTACAATATAAGACTATTGGGACCCAATAGTTTGGGGATCCTTGCCCCCTGGCAGCAACTAAATGCAAGCTTTTCACCAATTCCAATTCTAAAAGGCAAACTGGCTTTCATTTCACAATCTGCAGCAGTTTCTAATATTATTCTGGACTGGGCACAACAACGTAAAATTGGCTTTTCTTACTTTATCGCACTGGGAAACAGTTTAGACATTGATGTCGATGATCTACTTGATTTTCTTGCCAGAGATAATAAAACTAGCGCTATCTTACTTTAGGGC
>NZ_NHNG01000811.1:0-1472 GCF_002287155.1 Arsenophonus sp. ENCA | reverse complement strand
TAACAAGCTGAAAATTCAGCGGCTAAATTTTTCAATTCTTCGACTGATAATCCAATGATTGCTTTACATAAACGATTATCTCGTAACAGCCGCTCTTTGTTGATCATTTCAAACCTTTATTCTCTAAGTTAAACCTCTTTTTATTCTCAATAGCGTGACAAAAAATGCAAGTCTCTATTCAGCAACTAGTTTACTATCTTAAGAACAGTTTCATTGTTCCACTAACCGCGTCATTTCGTCAGGCAGGGCTTATTTTGGATGCTACCGCCGCCAACTCACGTATTGGAGACTGGCTGAGTTCAATAGCTAATGTACGTAAACATGGCACTACGGGTGTATCGCCGGAAGAGCGCATGCTACAAGAACGCTTAGCACTGTTGCCGCTGCCAAAAGTCATGCAAGCATTTCCTTTACCGATACATCAGACTCGCCCGATTCCTATGGAGAGCCTACAACATCCTTTGTCCGTCTATCAATCGATTCTGGAGATGCCTATATGAGTCTTCAGTATGAACGCATCGAAAAATTCTGCGAGCAGCTTAAACTGGAAAGACTAAGCACAGAGTGGCCAGCTGTAGCGCAGGCAACTGTCGACAAGAACGGTACACACGCTGACTTTCTAGAGTCTGTTTTACGACTCCAGTATGAAGGACTTACTGAACGTCGGCGTCAAACGATACTCCGTTTATCTGGGCTGCCAGTGATAAAGACGTTGGAGCAGTTTGATTACAAATATGCCAGCGGTGTTCCCCGTAACCAAATACAGGAACTGGCTGGACTGGCTTTCATTAAACTAGTTGCTGAATAGAGACTTGCATTTTTTGTCACGCTATTGAGAATAAAAAGAGGTTTAACTTAGAGAATAAAGGTTTGAAATGATCAACAAAGAGCGGCTGTTACGAGATAATCGTTTATGTAAAGCAATCATTGGATTATCAGTCGAAGAATTGAAAAATTTAGCCGCTGAATTTTCAGCTTGTTATTTGATTTATCGGAAAAAGAATCGAAAAGATCACGAGCGGCAGATGGGTGCAGGGCAGAAAGGATTTATCCCAACCCCACTAGATAAACTGCTKKKYAYYTYRAAAAACTCAAGATTTTCAATTAACCCTTGGCTTTCATTCTAAATAATTAGATTTTTTTTGATTATCACGTTACTGATTCTATCGCACATTGCCCTGGCTAGGGCCATTTGACCCATTCTGGGCGTCAGAAAGCCACGATGCACGCGCTCTGGAAGTACGCCAACCGCTTTAGGTTGTAACATGCTGCCATCATCGTCATGGCAAAATTAGCGCGCACCTGTCCAATGGTGCGGATCAGTTTTCTACCCATTTGTTCCATCGCCGCAAATGCATGTTCAACCCGTGCCCTAGTCTTTGCAATCCTGTGGTTTCGCCCTTGCTGAGTCTTGGACAACGGTTTGTTTCGATGGCCTTTACGCTGAATCTGGCTCCTATAGCCGTTTGCCT
>NZ_NHNG01000225.1:0-1520 GCF_002287155.1 Arsenophonus sp. ENCA | reverse complement strand
AAAACGCTCATGTAAGTTCAAATGTTTTCCCTTCATACAACAGTATCTCTTATGGGGTCATTACAGTAATTTTATCTATGTATGACCAAGGATTTACTTTGTTGCATTTCGTTTGGGAATTGGCGCAGAGGAATTAACAACCAGACATAATGCTAATTTACGCCTAGGAATTTCAAAGATCCTGAGGCCGTATGAAATAGGGATCACAGTCGGTAAGATTTGCTGTTTTTTTCAGCACAAGAGGGAGTGAGATCATTATTTGTTGGCTAATCGACTGATTTTTGAACGAATTTGCTGAATTCAGGCAGATCTTCCCTGCATTACATCACGTAACGCATTCGCGCTATTTCCACTGCGTTAGCAACCAGATCCTTTGTTACCAGCCCATACAAGACCCGCTGATAGACCATTTTCCCGCCACACAGAATACATTTAAAAGGGTCCGTATTGAGCAGTGCTTGGCTGAGGCTGGAAAATGTCACTACTTTTACAGGTTTTTTCTCTTCCTGAGCCAGTGCCTTTTTTACCCACGAGTTTCGCACAGGCATATAAAATTCTAAAAATGGCTTAAAAGCAATGATTAATCTGCAAGTTACTAAAAAACATAAATTTTCTTAAATTACAATAAGTTGTATTTGATTTATAAGGTTTTGACTATTTATATATCATGCTGAATTAAACTTAAAAATAGAGCGTTTTTTTATTGGTGCGAAACTCGTGGCGTTATCTCGCCGCTAAAAAATTAGCGACGGAATAACGGGTTGATCGCCGGTAGCCTTGATTTTTATTATCAAGGCGGAGCTTATTTAACGCTTTCTGGCTGGATGTATGCCGACACAGGTGTACACAAATCACCAACAGGTGGATTTGTAGTAAGTATTTTCTGGTGTACTTACCATAAATCTTCTTTTAGGGGGATAAATTAATGAACGCGCGTCAACGTTGCCGTGAGCGTCGTCAAATGCACTATCGTCAGCAGTGCAAAAAAGACGATGAAATACGGTTATTAAGACTCAGTATTCTACGGGGATATGAGACCCGTTCAACCGAAGATATCATTGATTCAATATGGAGGAAAACATTAGAGCAAAAACAAGATAACACCGATACGCTGGCCGATTTTATTTATACGTTGAGAAAAGGATTAAACATAACGAATAACAAAGAAGAAGCCAGCTTTACCAACTGTTGCTTACCCAATACTTACCTCTATGCGGTGAAGCGCCGAAGCCGCTAGTCATCTTTATCAAGGAAAAAGATAATGTTTAAACAACTTTCGCGTCCGGGGAAAAATATTTATGTTGGCGCGGTATTGCGTGACCGGCTCGATAAAATTGTGCTCGATATCGGTCATTATATTGGACGCCCTGTGACGATTTCTGAATTTATTCACTAAACTAGTTGCTGAATAGAGACTTGCATTTTTTGTCACGCTATTGAGAATAAAAAGAGGTTTAACTTAGAGAATAAAGGTTTGAAATGATCAACAAAGAGCGGCTGTTACGAGATAATCGTTTATG
>NZ_NHNG01000671.1:0-1584 GCF_002287155.1 Arsenophonus sp. ENCA | reverse complement strand
GAAGCCCTGGAAGCCGATATCGCGGTCATTTTCCACTGGCCTCCGTCTGAAACCGGCCCACTGTCATTGTCAGATTTGCTGATGTGGCGGCATCAGGCTTACCTACGAAGTCAAACGCATGAGTAAAGATTTACGTCTACAGGTCATTTTAAGTGCTATCGACAGGCTCAGTGGCCCCTTTGAGAAAGCCAAAACCGCCAATACCCGACTGGCGCAGCAGCTTAAAAGCACGCGCGAGCGCTTGACGCAACTCAATCAGGCGAGCCAAAAACTGATCCAGTTACAGACGCTCAGTGGCAAAATCAATACGCTCGGTCAGGCACTGGAAAAAGCGCGCCTGAAAAGCAAAATGATGGGCCTTGAGATGGCGGGTCTCCAAAAKCCCACCCAAAAACAAACCGCCGCACTGGAAAAACAGTGGGCCAGCGTGGCGAAACTTGAGCGTCAGTATCAGGGCTTTCTTACCCAACAGCAAAAAATCCGGTCGTCGTTTGATAAAATGGGGTTATCCGTCAATCACGCGGACCACGCCACCGCCCATATCCGGCAAGAAACCCAGAAATACACCCAGGCGTTAAGAGCTCAGGAAGGCCAGCTTGCCAACATTTCAGCACGCGAAAAACACCTTGCCAACGCCAGAAACCGTTATCAACAGCGCATGAACCGCCGAAATACTCTGCTGTCTCACGGGGCAGGCATGGTTGCCACCGGTGCCGCCACCGCGATGGCGGTCAAGCCGACCCTCAATGAAGCGGCGATTTATCAACACGAAGCGGTTTCCTTTAAAGCGCTCAGAGGTGGAGAGGCGATGCTGGCGGATRCCGAAAAGTTTGCTAAAGGCATGCATATTTTTGGCAACAGCACGACCGAAAACCTGAAAGTGATTAAAGAGGCTTACTCCGTTTTACGCGATTATCATGAAACTGAACTGGTCTCGCCGACGTTGCTTAAGCTTCAATTCACCACTAAATTTATGTCGTCACATGGCGTCAGTGGATCCGCTGCCGAGGCGTTACGTGACCAGTCACCTGCTGTGCTCAAAATTGCCGAGTTACGTAATGAAATTAACACCCCTGCGCAATTTAAACGCTCGGTTAATATGACGGCAAAATCGATGACGGCCAGTGGGGAGATGGTCTTGCCGGAAGATTATCTGGCAATGATGAAAACGGGTGGCACCGCTGTCAAACAGATGAACATCGATGCGTTCTATTTTGGTATGTCACATCTTATCCAGCAGTTAGGCGGTGACCGAACCGGCACCTCATTAAACAGTGCTTATCAGAATCTGGTGAAAGGCAAAACGACCCAGGGTGCGATGGAAAACCTGATGGGACTCGGTCTCTTGAAAAAAGGATCAGTTAAATACGGCAAAACCGGTCACGTCACCAGGATGAATAACTATGCGCTGGTGAATGTAGAACTCTACAAACGCGACCCTTTCCGCTATCTGATGGGCGAAATTGTGCCGCGAATTCGAAAGAAGTACCCGCAATTAACCGAATCGCAAATGGAAACCCAAATCGCGCAACTGTTTTCGAGTCGTACCGGCTCGGATTTATTTGTGACGATGTATCGGGAACA
>NZ_NHNG01000667.1:0-31647 GCF_002287155.1 Arsenophonus sp. ENCA | reverse complement strand
TCAATTCTTCGACTGATAATCCAATGATTGCTTTACATAAACGATTATCTCGTAACAGCCGCTCTTTGTTGATCATTTCAAACCTTTATTCTCTAAGTTAAACCTCTTTTTATTCTCAATAGCGTGACAAAAAATGCACGTCTCTATTCAGCAACTAGTTTATTGATGATACCTTCTTACTCCTTAGCGCAGGTCTTTGGAATTTCCATCTCAGAACAGCGTAAAATTTACTTCAATCACCGAAACACCCTTATTTCACTATTAAGCAACACGCTTAATACCAGAATCGATCCTTATATGCCTTTTGTCGCCAACATTTATCATGCTGGCAAAGAAGTGCCTAACATTTCCAACATAATGGAATCGCTGTTGCTAAAAAACAATTGGCATCTGGCGGATGATTTAACAGTTAATTTTACTTATCGCGATTCCCGACTGGAGTTCGGTGATATTATGCCATCTCGACTGGGTTTTGTTGATGTCGATCGCAATATGGTTCCGCAATGGCCTTTAGCTCAAGTGCACCAAAAAGCCGGTAGCGCCAGCCTTAAATACCAACCGCTTGATAGTCTATGGTTCGATTTTTATATGAGTGCCTGGTTTAACCATACTGATGCAAGTACCAATAGTGCCGGCGGCTATCCAAGAGCGCCAATAAACAGAGATGTTAATTGGGATACTGCCACCAGATCTAAGTATCGTAAAGCGATTAAAGATCCCACTATTGATGGCAGGTTAATTAATACCGCTAATAATAGTAGTGAGAATAACCGCTGGGGTTTGGATATTAGCAATATATTTACCCTGACACCTAATTTAAATCTTACTCTGAGCAGCCACTTTCAAAATGAAAAATTAATTAACCATGCTGACTACGCTGGGGTAGACATTTGGCTGTTTCAATATCCTGGTAGAGAAGGCCGCCGGCAAGAGTATCAACTGGCTTTTAAATTCGACTGGCAACCGGTGGAATTCTTAACTTTCTCAGCCGGTGCCAATTATGTTACTTATTGGTCAATTGATGATCTGGTTAATAAAAAAGGGATCAAAAAGCAAAAGGTTATGAAAATAGCGGCCACCATGCTGATTATCAAGTCCAATATTTTCGGTCGGATAGTCAACAAGATCATGACTCGGATAGTAAATATGATCATGACATTCAAGTTTATAGCAGTAACTTAAGGAAACAAATAAACAAACAAAGTGATGAAATGGAGGTTTATGATAGGGAAATAATACAATTAAATAACTCTTTAAACGATAATAAAAATCCACTTAATGAACAGCAAAAAATAGCGATAACAAACAATATTGATAGATTAAAAAAGCAACGTAGCTGGCTAGATATAGCAAAGAAAGAACAAAATGAAAAATACTCCCAAATATACAGTATTGAGATGAATAATGATAGAAGAATGCGAAGACCCGATAACCCAAGCGGAACCGATTATCGATTTAAATCGACCCCCTTACTTTATAACCCTAACGATGGAAAATTGCATAAAAGGGATAATCCTTTCTTTAACGGTAAAATCAATTTTGATGAAGAAGTGAATGATTTTAAAACTGGCAAAACCGTAAAACGCCATTATCCTTTCAATGTTTATCATGGTGATCAAATTTTCATTCAGCCACCAGCAGACATGCTATGGCAAAAAGAGAAAAAACGCAAAGATCACGGAATTGCCCCGGTCCTCTCAGCTGCCGTATCCATCACTGATGATTTAAGTGTTTATCTTCGTTATGCCGAATCAGTTAGAATGCCCAGCTTATTTGAAAATAGCGGCGGTTTTTCTGGAATGCGTAAGATTATTCTTGGTGAAAAAATCAACCCGGAACGTGCTAAAACACAAGAATTAGGTATCCACTATAATCTGGCAAATTTATTAAAAACAGAAAGACACGCTGATATTAAATTAACCTATTTTGATACCACCATAGAAAATGTATTCGATCGAGATGCGCACTATAATTTTACCCAAATGGATAGACAGTTATTATCCGGTATTGAAGTACAGGGACGTTATGATAATGGTTTCATTTTTAGTGATATCAGTTATGTTTATAATATAAAAAATAAAGTTTGTGATCTTAACTCCACTCATCTTTTAGATCCCTATAATCAACACAACATTCCAGAATGTATTGATGGCGGTTTTCCAGGTGGTTTTTTACGTACCGCAATTCAACCTAATTACTCCTTTAATATGAATTTAGGTGCTCGTTTGTGGGATAAAAAAATCAAAATTGGCAGTCGATTTACCTATCACAGTAAAGCAGAAAATCGTGATGAAAAACATTTAATGAGAATTAAATCTAGTTCTTATTTAGGCATTAATAACAATCCAATGCGTTGGGATCCAATTTTTACAATTGATGCCTATGTGGATTATAAAATTAACGACAACATGTCAATAGAATTAACCGGGACCAATTTAACTGATGAATATTATCTCGATCCGTTAACTCGCTCGATGATGCCCGCTCCAGGAAGAACATTTAAACTTAGCTTTAACAGTACATTTTAATTAAATAAACAATAACACAACCATATTAAACCTACTAAAATATTGAGATAAAAAACCATGATAAGACTGTTAGCTTATATTCTATTATCGATTATTTTACATACTGCTTTAATATGGCTGTGCTTTGCGACTTCGATTAATGCTACTCAGACATTATCAAGACAATATAACATTTCCCCTAATACAACAATTACATTGATATCCGCCGGTATAGAAACAACATCAGAGATAAATAAATCTATTAGTGAAGAGCTACCGATTATTTTACCTGATTCAGCAATAAATCCAGTACTAACCGTTAACCCAAAACAAGAAAAAATTAATAACAAAAAAAAGTAACAGAGGTCAAAAAGACCAACAATAAAACCTTTTCAGAAACCAAGAAGAAAATAAATAAGAATAAGAACAATAACCCATCTGTTGATCCAGCAGTCAATTTAGACGGAGACAATAATACCACTATGCAAGGAGGGGCTCTAAATAATGATACTTCTCAAATAAAGGTAGGAGAACACAAAGAAGGTGAACGCTATTATTCGTTACTCAAACAAGAAATCGAGCGTCATAAAATGTATCCCCGTCAAGCCAGAAAGCAGCGCCATCGAGGGCGAGTACTATTACAATTTAATATCAATGCTGACGGTAGCTTATATGACGCTAAAATCATTCGCTCCTCAGGTTTCAATACCCTTGATAAGGCTGCACTAATGGCCATTATAAAGAGTCGTTCTATTGGACCTAAGCCCATTCATATTAGTTCAACCATGAGTACCGAGTTAGAGTTCAAACTAGATAGAAATTAAACATAATACTATCAATAAGTAACCTATATTTTAATCTGTTTTTGCACTAAAGAAGAGGGAGGTAGCTGATTGTATTGAGGTGAGATCTATTTTAACCATGGCCGACCGTGCCCTTGTTAACTAGGCAAATAGAACATGCTCTATCATTAATAGATAAAAAAATAAAACGCACCACAAGAAAAGAAGTGCGTTTTGATGTCAATTAACTTACTGAAATTAAGACTAAATTTATTGTTTTTAACTATTTACTTTATAGATATCACATACTTTTAACCATCATATAACAATGATTATTCTTACCACTTTTGCCCATTCGCATTTCATTACTTGTATCGATATAAAATCGATAAATTAATCCCTTTTATGTTATCTATACATTCCTTGATTTTATTATTAATATTTTTTCATCGTCAAAAACGATTATTCTTGGTTTTAATTTTTGCAACATAAATTTACATTATTAGAATTAATATCCATATTTCTACTTCCTCCATTATTTATTTAATTAATTAAAAATATACCCTGGTGTTGGCAAAAGCCTTTAAACTAACTATAAATTTTTCAGATAATAAATTGCTAAACTTTTAGTAAAAACAAATTAGTTATATCTTCTTTTGTTAATTACAGTAAACAAATTATAAGTTATAAAAAAGGTCAATAATTAACCTTGATTATCAGATGATTTTCTGTTAATAGGATCAAGCAGTTATTTTAGTGGCAGCAAATTACCACAATAGCAGAAAGATAAAAATCAACATGAATTTTAAAAATATAAAAAAATTTAAAATCATAAATTTTTTTATTAAAAATCAAAAAACATGACAAAAAAACTTTATAACATGAATAGATAATTGGTAGACACAAAAATTAAATTAAAAATACATTTTTGGTAGTAAACAACAAGGATGATACGAATATGAAACTTATACTTAACGATAAAGAAAATATTGCAGAAGAAAATACCATCATCGATAGTTTGTTGAAACATAATTCCGATTTTACCAAGGTAGATATGCATCCGCTAAGAGTGACTTTAATGGATAATAATAATATTGTTGGGGGTTTGATTGCCAGAACATGGTCGGGTGGTTTAGATATCCAATATCTATGGATAGCAGAAAACTATCGAAAAAAAGGTTTTGGAAAAGATTTAATGAAAAAAGCAGAAGATGAAGCCATAAAAAGAAAATGTCATATGGCCTATGTTGATACTTTTGACTTTCAAGCCGTTAATTTTTATCAAAAATTAGGCTATAAGGAATATGGCCATTTAGACAAATTTGCTCACTGCTATACCCGCTATTATTTATCAAAGTCGCTGAAAAGCAATGATGAATGCTAAATTAGTTAGCAATAGTAACAACTTAAACTACTTTTCTGGATCGACCAGCTCATCAAGAGTGGTCGCCATTGATACAATTTTTTCGTTGTTACACCGTTAGTTATCTCTTAATTTTACTTAATAAACCATAAATAATACAAGCAGCGAGTAGAGAATTAATCGTTGATATACCTACTTCTACGGTTATGCCAATAATACTGGCTATTATAAAGGCGAAACAGCATTCCAACCAATTAAAGGTGTGTCTTTATTGGCTGGAATTTTTTCTAGTTGTTGCGTTTCTTGAAGAATATTTCGATGGGTCTTTATAATAAAATAATCCGTTAACATAACACCAACTATCGGCGGAAAGACGACACCAAGGATGGTCAAAAAACCAACAAATCTGTCTAAAATACCCAAAACAGAAAGAGTTGTACCAATGATACCTATGGCTAAAGTGATAATAGTGTAATTAACTTTTTTGCCGGTCAATACTGAAATTGAATTGGCAATACTTAATGACGATGAATAAAGATTAATATCATTTACACGTAAAGTAGAGAAGATAACCACTAACAAGCCAATACCACCAGCCGCTTGCGTCATAATGGTTACGACATCTGCCGTATTTAATGCCCTGGCTAATAATATAGCCAGCCCATTAATGACAAATTCGCCAAGAATAATTGATACCATAACCATCCAAAATACCTGACGGCTATTTTTTGAATATCGACTCATATCTGGTGTAATAAGCGTGGCAACGATACATCCTCCCATGATTAATGTGATTGCAGAAGACAGTGTTATTGTTTCACCGCCAGGAACTGACTGAATCAAATCCATGCTATTATGATGTTCAAGAATTCCTGCCGAAATAAATAAAATCACGATGACAAAAAAAGGAACCGCAATCCAAGCAGTAAATCGTAGCGCTTTAAAACCAAAAGCAACTAGGATCGTCAAAAATAAACCGGATAACATTGCTGACCATTCAAAACCCAATTTATGACCTAATGCATAATTAAGCCCTTTAGCAAAAACTGCATTTTGTACCCCAAACCAACCTATCAAGCTAATGGCTATTGTAAGACTGACCAAAATTGATCCAATGCGCCCAAAGCCACACCATCTAGCTAAAACACGAGTTTCGCACCAATAAAAAAACGCTCTATTTTTAAGTTTAATTCAGCATGATATATAAATAGTCAAAACCTTATAAATCAAATACAACTTATTGTAATTTAAGAAAATTTATGTTTTTTAGTAACTTGCAGATTAATCATTGCTTTTAAGCCATTTTTAGAATTTTATATGCCTGTGCGAAACTCGTGAATTATTTAGATGTCGCACCAGAGCGGTTAATTGACGTTCACTCAATGGAGGCGGAGTCCAGAGGCTTGGCGTATGCAGGGCGCAATAGCGTGCTATCATTTTTGCATCCCCTTTATCCGTTTTATTCCGACTCAGTTCACTTTCACCAAATGAATGGATACGTGATGGGTTTTCTATGCTGACATCAATACCATTATCAACCAGAAACATAGCCAGTGGAAAACTATAAATCCCTGTCGATTCGAGACAAATATGACAATCTCCGTAAACAGACAACCACTTTAGCAACTGGGCAAATCCAGATGAAGTATTTGAAAACACCTTTGTTTTATATTTTTTTCTCTCAACCCATACTGCAACATCGAATTTTAATTTAGCGACATCAATACCCACTGAGGTTTTGATCATGGTAAATTCTCTCATGAAAAACAGATAACACGAGTTTCGCACCAATAAAAAAACGCTCTATTTTTAAGTTTAATTCAGCATGATATATAAATAGTCAAAACCTTATAAATCAAATACAACTTATTGTAATTTAAGAAAATTTATGTTTTTTAGTAACTTGCAGATTAATCATTGCTTTTAAGCCATTTTTAGAATTTTATATGCCTGTGCGAAACTCGTGTGATCATCAGCCTGATATCTCTTATGTCATGGCAGCGGCAGAATCAATAGCGCCATTATTGAAAAAAGGCGATTTGATTATTCTAGAGTCTACCTCGCCAACTGGAGCGACTGAGCAAATGGCACAGCGGCTAGCAGCTATGCGATCTGATCTGACATTTCCACAGCAACAGGGTGAAAACTCAGATATTGATATTGCTTATTGCCCTGAGCGGGTTTTACCGGGCAAAGTCATGGTTGAGCTGATCAAAAATGATCGGGTAATCGGCGGCATGACGATGAAATCATCCCAACGAGCCAGTGAGTTATATCGTATTTTCCTTACCGGTGAATGTGTGATCACCAATGCCAAAACGGCAGAAATGTGTAAATTGACAGAAAATAGTTTTCGCGATGTAAATATTGCTTTTGCCAATGAACTCTCTTTTATTTGCGCAGAACAAGGGATTAATGTTTGGGAGTTGATTAATTTGGCCAATCGTCACCCGCGGGTCAATATTTTACAGCCAGGCCCAGGTGTTGGAGGCCATTGCATTGCAGTCGATCCTTGGTTCATTGTTGCTCAAAATCCAAAGCAATCTCGTTTGATCCAGACAGCCCGTTTGGTTAATGACAGCAAGCCAATTTGGGTGGTCGATCAGGTCAAGACAGTATTAGCTGATTGTTTAACTGAAACAGGCAAACGGGCAAATGAAATTAAAATTGCCTGTTTCGGTTTAGCCTTTAAACCGGATATTGATGATTTACGAGAAAGCCCCGCTATGCAAATCACTAAAATGATTGCATACTGGCATACTGGTACCACTTATGTAGTAGAACCTAATATTAATGAATTGCCAAATGCACTGAAAGGTCTTTGTCAATTGGTCTCTACTGAAGTTGCTGTTGCTAATGCAGATATTATTTTGTTACTGGTTGATCATAAACAATTTAAGGCGATTAATGGTGAACAAATCCGACAAAAATGGGTAGTTGATACCAAAGGAGTTTGGCGTTGAAACGTATTTTAATTACTGGTGGGGCTGGATTTATTGGTTCGGAAGTTGTTCGTTATATCATTGAGCATACTAACGATAGTGTGCTAGTGGTTGATAATTTGACTTATGCTGGTAATCTGGAATCGTTAGCGTCAGTGAGAGAAAGTCCTCGCTATGCATTTGCCCAAATAAATATTTGTGATCGACCGGCAATTGATAAAATTTTTCAGCAATATCAACCTGATGTCATTATGCATTTAGCGGCAGAAAGTCATGTTGATCGCTCGATCGATGGGCCAGCCGCCTTTATCGAAACCAATATTGTCGGTACTTATCTTTTATTGGAGGCTGCTCGCAATTATTGGAATCATTTGAACCCGCAGAAAAAACAGTCATTTCGTTTCCATCATATTTCTACCGATGAAGTTTATGGCGATCTGCATACCACTGAGGGGCTATTTACCGAAACAACCCCTTATGCACCAAGTAGCCCTTACTCAGCTTCGAAGGCTTCCAGTGACCATTTAGTTAGAGCCTGGCAGCGTACTTATGGCTTACCGACCTTGGTGACCAATTGCTCAAATAATTATGGCCCTTATCACTTTCCTGAAAAATTAATTCCTTTGATGATCTTGAACGCCATAGCTGGTAAATCACTACCTGTTTATGGTCAAGGTGAACAGATACGTGATTGGCTATATGTTGAAGATCATGCCCGTGCATTACACTTAGTCATCAGTCAAGCCGATGCGGGTAAAACTTATAATATTGGTGGCCATAATGAACGTAAAAATATTGATGTAGTAAAGACAATTTGCTGCTTGCTGGAAGAGTTACGCCCGGTTAAGCCTGAAGGCGTGGCTCACTATTGTGATTTAATTACCTATGTCGCGGATCGTCCAGGCCATGATGTCCGTTATGCTATTGATGCTAGCAAGATAGAACAAGAGTTAGGATGGAAGCCACAAGAGACCTTTGAATCAGGTATTCGTAAAACCGTTGAATGGTATTTGAACAATGAAACCTGGTGGCGCCATGTGCAAGATGGTTCATATGCAGGTGAACGTCTAGGCATCGCGACAAAATAGGAAACGAGGAGAGGTGATGAAAGGCATTGTTTTGGCTGGTGGCTCTGGAACTCGTTTGTACCCTATTACACGAGGAGTTTCTAAACAACTGTTACCTATTTATGATAAGCCGATGATTTACTATCCGCTTTCGGTACTGATGTTGGCAGGTATCCGAGAAATATTGGTTATTTCCACTCCTGAAGATCTGCCTAATTATCAACGGTTACTTGGTGATGGTGATGCCTTCGGTGTTCATTTCAGTTATGCCGTACAACCTTCGCCGGACGGATTAGCGCAGGCGTTTTTGATCGGTGAAAGTTTTATAGGTGATGATGCTTGCTGTTTGATATTAGGTGACAATATTTATTTTGGGCAGGCTTTTAGCGATAAATTGAAATCTGTGGTGGCTCGTCAGTCGGGAGCAACAATTTTTGCGTATCAGGTGATGGATCCTGAACGTTTTGGCGTAGTTGAATTTGATGAAAAGTTCAAAGTACTGTCTATTGAAGAAAAACTTCAGCAACCTAAATCTAACTGGGCGGTTACTGGCCTCTATTTTTATGATAATCAAGTAATTGACTTTGCTAAACAAATTAAACCTTCGCTACGTGGAGAACTTGAGATCACCTGTCTGAATCAAATGTATCTTGAGCGTGGAGAGCTAAATGTTGAGCTGTTAGGCCGCGGATTTGCCTGGTTAGATACTGGCACCCATGACAGTTTGATTGAAGCGAGTATGTTTGTGCAAACCGTTGAGAAAAGGCAGGGATTTAAAATCGCTTGTCTGGAAGAAATCTCATGGCGTAACGGTTGGTTGACGGATGAACAGGTTCGAAAATCAGCGGAAAAACTGGCGAAAACCGGTTATGGGCAATATTTACAGGATTTGCTGCATGTCTATCCACGCCAATATTGAAATACTCAGTTGGGAAAGTGATTTCTTTAAGCGTAAAACGGCCAAGTTACATTTTGCACCCGATGCGCCAATTGTCTCATTAGATCAACTAGCTGACTACGATATTGTGCAAGCTAAAATTGCTACCGCTGATACTAAACTGATTGATGCAATATTGGCGATGGGTTTTTGGCTGGTAGAAGGTGAAATCGATTTTTGTCTAAATATTGCCAGTAGGGCAAAAAATCACAGTTTAGATCTAGCTGTGGCGACTGAACAGGATATTGAAATATTGAAAAGTATTGCGGCTAAGGCTTTTTCATATAGTCGTTTTCGCCCGCCCTGGTATCGATTAACAGATAATGCCCGTTTTTATTCTGTTTGGCTTGAAAAAGCAGTTAAGGGTACTTTTGATGATCTTTGTTTATTAGTTAACGATAAGCTAGGAAATATTCAAGGCTTTGTTACCATAAGGAAACTGCCAACTGAAAAAGAGGCGCGTATTGGTTTATTAGCCACCGCTCCAGCTCATCAAGGCAAAGGGGTTGGTAAACAATTACTAGCAGCCGCCTGTCAATGGTGTGAGCAGCAAGGGGTAGAGCGATTAAGGATAGCGACTCAAATCAGCAATATTTTCGCTATGCGTCTCTATTCACAAATGGGTGCACAAATTGAAAGCACAGCTTATTGGTTATATCGAGGACGACATGATCCCATTTAATAAACCACCGGTTATTGGTACTGAATTAAGTTACATGCAAGAAGCCATGCAGAGTGGCAAATTATGTGGTGATGGGCACTTTACTCAGCGTTGTGAAGAGTGGATGGAAAAGCATTTCCACTGTCCGAAAGTGCTGTTGACACCTTCTTGTACCGCCTCTTTGGAAATGGCGGCGATTTTGCTTGATATTAAACCTGGCGATGAAGTCATTATGCCAAGTTTTACCTTTGTTTCTACTGCTAATGCTTTTGTGCTAAGGGGCGCAACGATTGTCTTTATCGATATACGTCCTGATACCATCAATATGGATGAGACTAAAATTGAAGCGGCGATCACGGCCAAAACTCGCGCTATTGTCCCTGTTCACTATGCTGGTGTGGCTTGTGAGATGGATACCATTATGGCATTGGCAGAAAAACACCATCTTTATGTTATTGAAGACGCGGCTCAAGGTGTTATGTCCACTTATAAGGGAAAAGCGCTTGGAACGATAGGGCATATTGGTTGTTATAGTTTTCATGAAACAAAAAATTACTCTTCCGGTGGTGAAGGGGGAGCGATACTGATTAATGAACCGTCATTTATCGAGCGAGCAGAAATTGTGCGGGAAAAAGGCACGGATCGTAGTCAATTTTTCCGTGGCCAAGTTGATAAATATACTTGGCGAGACATTGGTTCTAGTTACTTAATGTCAGATCTACAAGCGTCTTATTTATGGGCGCAATTGGAGCAAGCGAATAAAATTAATCAGCGTAGGCTAGCGTTATGGAAAAACTATTATCAGGCGCTTAAACCTTTCGCTGAAGTAGGTAAATTAGATTTGGCGGTTATACCGGCAGATCTAGAACATAATGCCCATATGTTCTATATCAAATTAAAAGATATTGAACATAGAACCGCATTTAATAAGCATATGCAAGCAGCAAATATTTTGTCAGTATTTCATTATGTTGCTTTACACTCTAGTCCAGCAGGTCATAAATTTGGCCGTTTTCATGGTGATGATTGTTATACGACGAAGGAAAGTGATCGTTTAGTTCGTTTACCGATGTTTTATAATCTTACCGATGAAGAGCAGCAACAAGTGATCAATCAAATCCAATGTTTTTTTGCTTAATATGTCATTAGCTAAAGCGTCTGTTTGGACAGCTATTTCAACCTTAATAAAAATTGGGGCAGGGTTAGTTGTTATCAAATTATTGGCAGTCTCTTTTGGTCCAAGCGGTGTTGGTCAGGCGGGAAATTTCCGTCAACTAATTACTGTACTTGGTGTTTTGTCTGGTGCAGGGATCTTCAATGGCGTAACTAAATATGTCGCTGAATATCATGAGATACCAATAAAACTAGGCACTGTATTAGGTACCTCATCATTAATTATTTTGGGTTTTTCAACCTTATTAGCGCTTATTTTTTTACTATTTAGCTCATTTATCAGTCTGGCACTATTTGGTCATACCCATTATCAAATGGTTATTTGTGCCTTAGGATTGATACAAATGGGCATCGCTTATGCGAATTACTTTTTGGCGATACTAAAAGGTTACCGTGATGCGAAAGGTAATGCACTATCGATTATCGTCGGTAGCATAGCAGGCGTGATTGCTTACTATTTTTGTTTTAGATTAAATGGTTATCAAGGGGCGCTAATAGGATTGGCTTTAGTTCCTGCATTAATTGTTGTACCAGCCGCGATCATGATCCTACGTCATAAACAGCTGAATTGGTCATATTTTAAACCAAAGTGGAATAGTACCATTGGTCATCACTTAGCTAAATTCACCTTAATGGCGTTAATAACCTCAGTCACGTTGCCGGTTGCTTATATTATGATGAGAAATTTATTGGCTGAGCGTTATAGTTGGGATGAAGTAGGTATTTGGCAGGCAGTGAGTAGTATTTCAGATGCTTATTTACAGTTTATTACCGCATCTTTTACCGTTTATTTATTGCCAACTTTAGCTAAGTTGCAGCATAGAGATGAGATTAGTACAGAAATTTTTAAAGCTTTGAAGTTTGTTTTACCGGCGGTTGCGTTCGCCAGTTTTACCGTATGGCTATTACGAGATCTGGCAATTTGGCTGCTTTTTTCCGATAAGTTTATTGCAATGCGCGATCTCTTTGCTTGGCAGTTGATTGGTGATGTATTGAAAGTAGGCGCTTATGTATTTGGTTATTTAGTTATTGCTAAGGCCGCATTACGGTTTTACATTTTAACGGAGGTGACTCAATTTGCGCTGTTAACAGGGTTTGCTTATTGGTTAATAACAGCTTACGGCGCGTTAGGTGCTGCCCAGGCTTATATGGCAACTTATATTGTTTATTTTATGCTTTGTAGTGGCATATTTTATCTTTACCGCAGGCGCACATGAAAACCTTAATCCATGTATTAGGCTCTGATATCCCACATCATAACCAGACAGTGTTAGCATTTTTTAATGATGTTTTATTTTCGTCAATACCATCACCAGAAAAAAGACAGTTTATGGTTGTTAGCCGTGACCTCACTCTAGCATCACGTTATCCACGACTACACATTAACCAATTTGATAATAAAAAAGCGATTGCTAAAGTTATCGCTATGCAAGCAAAAGCAGATAGAAATTGCCAATTCTTTTTTCATGGTCAATTTAATGTATCAATTTGGTTGGCATTATTTTTTGGCATGATCCGTCGACAACAATTTTTATGGCATATTTGGGGAGCTGATCTCTATGAAGACTCAGCTGCATTGAAATTTAAATTATTTTATTATTTTCGGCGTTTGGCATTTAAACGGGTAGGGCATGTTTTTGCTACCCGAGGCGATTTAAATTATTTTTCTCAGTTAAATCCAACTATACCAACATCACTACTCTATTTTCCAACCAAAATGGATCCAGCCTTAACCGTCTATGAAAAATTGATTAATCAAACGGATAAAGTGACAATTTTGGTTGGTAACTCAGGTGATAAATCCAATCGACATATTGAAGCGTTGCAGGCTATTAAAAAGCAGTTTGCTTCACAGCTGGTCGAAATTTTTGTTCATATGGGATATCCCGCTAATAATCAAATATATATTGCCGAAGTTGCCCAAGCGGCCGAAAATTATTTTCCTAATGGAGAAGTGACAATTATTAAGGAAAAAATGGCTTTTGATGATTATCTCACTTTACTGCGTTGTTGTGATTTAGGTTACTTTATTTTCAAACGACAGCAAGGTATAGGCACATTGTGCTTATTAATTCAGTTTGGCATTCCTTTTATTATTAGCCGGCAAAATTACTTTTGGCAGGATCTTATTGAGCAGTCTGTACCTTTTCTATTTTATGATGATCAATTAGATGAACGGCAACTGGATACCCTGCGACAGAAAATGATGTTAACGGATAGAAGCCAAATAGCTTTTTTCAACCCTAATTTTATTAAAGGATGGCAAGCTGCATTAACATCGATAGGAGAGCAGTAATGACTATGATGGAATTTGGTGGCCTATCGATTGTCTATTTTATCTCTCTGATATTAATTTTGGCACTAACATATCGTGAATTTCGACGAGTACGCTTCAATTTTAATATCTTTTTCTCTCTACTTTATTTATTAACGTTCTACTTTGGTTTTCCATTAACGGGATTACTTGTTTTTCAATTTGATGTTAATGTGGTATCAACCAATGCATTATTGAATGCGCTGCTATCATCTATCAGTTTTTATATTGTTTATTATATCGCTTACAAAACCCGCTTGCGAACGGGTGTCCAACAATCTGAACAGTCGTTATTCACTATGAATGGGGTAGAAACGCGGCTAACTTGTCTCTTGTTGATGCTCATTGCTATAGTGACAGTAGCAATATTTTTCTTACAAAATGGTTTTTTACTGTTTCGTTTACAGTCTTATAGTCAGATTTTTTCTAGTGAAGTTTCAAGTGTAGCATTAAAACGTTTTTTTTATTTTTTCATTCCGGCAATGTTAATTGTCTATTTTTTAAAGCCGACCCAGTATCGCTGGTTATTTTTTCTCTTTAGCACAGTTGCTTTTGGGGTACTCACTTATTTGGTTGTAGGTGGAACACGGGCTAATATTATTATCGCCTTTGCGCTTTTCCTATTTATCGGCATCGTCCGTGGCTGGATTAATTTATGGATGCTAATTATCGCTGGTGTTATTAGCATTATTGGTATGTTTTGGTTAGCATTAAAGCGTTATGGATTAGATGTTAGTGGTGCGGAAGCTTTTTATACTTTTCTCTATTTAACGCGTGATACCTTTTCGCCATGGGAAAATTTGGCTCTGTTATTAGATAATTATGACAAAATCGAATTCCAAGGATTAGCGCCTATTGTACGTGATTTTTATGTTTTTATTCCCACTTGGCTATGGCCTGAACGACCTGATACGGTATTGAATTCAGCTAATTATTTTACCTGGCAAGTGCTTGATAATCACTCTGGTTTAGCTATATCGCCCACATTAATTGGCTCTTTAGTAATTATGGGTGGGGTTATTTTTATTCCTATCGGTGCAATTGGCGTTGGCTTGATTATTAAATGGTTTGATTGTCTTTATGAAAAAAGTAAGACACGAGTTTCGCACCAATAAAAAAACGCTCTATTTTTAAGTTTAATTCAGCATGATATATAAATAGTCAAAACCTTATAAATCAAATACAACTTATTGTAATTTAAGAAAATTTATGTTTTTTAGTAACTTGCAGATTAATCATTGCTTTTAAGCCATTTTTAGAATTTTATATGCCTGTGCGAAACTCGTGCAATTATTGGTTGAATGCTAAGAGGGTTGTCTAGACAATTGATTATCGTGTATTGGTGCTGACGAATTTGTTTTAATAGCGCCTTACGTCTATTGTCATTACACGTCTCAGTAAGTTTGATCAGCAGATTGGTAATGCTTGATGAAGCTGAAAGCACAACAATTCGCACATTTTTATTAGCAATAACGATATCTGCGCTTTTATACATGGTCTCAAAATTAGCGACACTGGTGCCACCAAATTTGGCAATATGAAATTTTTTATTTGCAGAGGCGGTAGAAACTGCACTCATAATACTATCTCCATGTATTTGAAAGGCGAACAATTAATCTACCATTATCGAGTTATTGTATGAAGGTCAATTTATTTTTAGCGAAATCAATAATTTTTATAATTACCAAAAAATTATCAATTTTATCAATATTCGATCAATTGAACAGATACGATTAAATTGACCAGTGGAAGGCATTAAAAGAAGTTAAATTGGTGGGGAGAATGAGTTACTATCCAATCATTGGTAGTTGTAAATCTGAGTTGAAGAAAGATAGAGAGTATTTCAATGGAAAACATTAATCCAAGTCTAACAGCAGCATGGCACGAATTAGAACAACATTATCAATCAGTAAAAGATATCCATCTGCGTGATCTTTTTGCTAATGATGCTGATCGTTTTGCTAATTTTTCACTCACTTTTAATGAACAGATCTTGGTTGATTTTTCTAAAAATCGAATAACTAAAAATACCTTGCTTAAATTATTAGATTTAGCAAAAGAGACAGAGCTAAGTGCCGCAATTAACAGCATGTTTTCTGGAGAGAAAATTAATAAAACAGAAGATAGAGCTGTTTTGCATATTGCTTTACGTAATCGTAGCAATAGCCCGATAAAGCTTGATGATGTTGATATTATGCCACAAGTTAATGCTGTGCTAGACAAAATGCGTTGTTTCAGTGAGCGAGTCATTAATGGTGATTGGAAAGGTTATACCGGTGAGGCAATAACAGATGTTGTTAATATTGGTATTGGAGGCTCTGATCTTGGGCCATATATGGTAACCGAAGCACTCAGGCCTTACAAAAACCATTTAAATATGCATTTTGTTTCCAATATAGATGGCAGCCATATTGCTGAAACATTGCAAAAAATTAAACCTGAAACAACATTATTTTTGATTGCCTCTAAAACTTTTATCACCCAGGAGACAATGACTAATGCCCACACAGCCAGAAAATGGTTTTTAGCTGCTGCCGCGGATGAAACACAGATCGCCAAACATTTTGTCGCTTTATCAACCAATGAGCAACAAGTGGACAAATTTGGCATCGATACACAAAATATGTTCGAATTCTGGGATTGGGTTGGCGGTCGTTATTCATTGTGGTCCGCTATTGGCCTGTCGATTGTTTTATCCATCGGATTTAATAATTTTGAACAATTACTCAGTGGTGCTCATGCAATGGATCAACATTTTGCACAGACACCTTTTGAGCATAATATTCCGGTGATATTGGCGTTAATCGGGATTTGGTATAATAATTTTTTTGCTACTGAGACTGAAGCCATTTTACCTTATGATCAATATTTACATCGATTTGCGGCTTACTTTCAACAAGGCAACATGGAATCAAATGGTAAGTATATTGATCGTAATGGCGAAAAAGTGAATTATCAAACTGGGCCCATTATTTGGGGTGAACCAGGTACTAATGGTCAGCATGCATTTTATCAATTAATCCATCAGGGTACCAAACTTATCCCCTGTGATTTCATTGCACCAGCGATAAGTCATAATCCATTAAGTGATCATCATAATAAATTAATGTCTAATTTTTTTGCCCAAACAGAAGCGTTAGCATTTGGTAAAAATCGGCTTAAAGTGGACGAAGAATTTAAAGCGGCAGGTCAAGATCCGGCTAAAATGGCTAATGTGGCACTTTATAAAGTTTTCCAAGGTAATCGCCCAACTAACTCTATCCTTGTTGATCAAATTACGCCATATACGCTAGGCGTTTTGATTGCGATGTATGAACACAAGATTTTTGTGCAAGGTGCTATATTGAATATTTTTAGTTTTGACCAATGGGGGGTCGAGCTTGGTAAGCAATTAGCTGGTCGCATTCTGCCCGAGCTGGCAACTGAAGATCAAATTAACAGCCATGACACCTCTACCAATGGCTTGATTAATTGTTTTAAAAGCTGGCGACAATAATTTTATCATCAAAGCTTGTAACAGCAGGTTTTGGTGACAATGAATAACCTGCCAGATAGATCACTTCTTGCTAATATAAAGATTGCAAAATTAATAAAAATTTTGCAATCAGAGATAACTTTTTATATAAATTAGCAGATCCTATCATTCCATTCATTATTAGCATGCTATCTTGTATTTTAAATCTCAAGATAGAGTGAGAGAAGTATTCTATGGGCGTAACTGTAAAGATAAGCCATATCAATCAGTCACTTTTCTGCAATCAACCGATTCATTGGTTTTCGACGCAAGAAGTTACCGTACTGAATCCAATATATAATTGGTTAACCGAATTAGGTTCAATGACTCAGCGTCTTGCGCGTTATTGCCAGCAAGTCACCGTAAAACTGTATCAAGAAGGTTTTATTCTGTTAGATAGTCAGGACGAAGAAGCTAAACTTTTGCCTAATAGTCAACGCTATTGGTTACGTGAAGTGGTGCTTTTGGGCGATGGTTGTCCATGGTTATATGGGCGGACGGTTATTCCAGAAGAGACATTAACTGGCCCTGAAAGTGAGCTAATAAATTTAGGCAGTGTGCCATTGGGAAAATACCTATTTAGTGGAAATAATTTGACTCGTGATTATATTAATCTAGGTATACAGAATAATTGTTGGGTAAGGCGTTCATTGTTAAGATTATCGGCTAAACCTTTATTATTAACAGAACTTTTTTTGCCAGATTCACCTATCTATACAAAATAATAGGGAGATAAATAGATTGGCAGGGCAAACAACGTTGAAATTGAATAAATGGCGCGCCTATTTTCGTTTAATGCGAATTGATAAACCGATAGGTATTTTATTATTACTATGGCCTACTTATTGGGCATTATGGTTAGCAAGCCGGGGGTTACCAGATCTTTTTATTTTATTAGTTTTTACTGTGGGTGTTTTTTTGATGCGTGCAGCTGGTTGTGTTATCAATGATTTTGCGGATCGAAGATTTGATGGTTATGTTGCAAGAACCAAGGAACGTCCCCTGCCAAATGGTGATGTAACAGAAAAAGAAGCTAAGACACTATTTTTTTCATTGATCGTCATCGCTTTTATATTAGTGTTGACCTTAAATAAAATGGCAATTTGGTTATCGGTGATTGGGTTGTTATTAGCTTGGATTTATCCATTTATCAAACGATTTAGCCATTTTCCGCAAATTGTATTGGGTGCTGCGTTTGGTTGGTCAATTCCAATGGCATATGCAGAAGTTAGTGAGTCCTTACCTTTAGAATGTTGGTTATTATTTCTGGTTAATATTATTTGGTCTATTGTTTATGATACCCAGTATGCGATGGTTGATCGCAATGATGATATAAAAATTGGTGTAAAATCAACCACAATTATTTTTGCTGATTTTGATAAATTAATTATTGGCATTTTACAATTAGCTATGGTGCTGGTGCTATTTTATATAGGGCAACTACTAGATTTGGGTGAGTTTTATTTTGTTAGTTTGATATTGGTATTAGGCTTATTTACCTATCAACAAAAACTAATTGCCAATCGACAACCAATATTATGTTTTAAAGCATTTATGAATAACAATTATGTCGGGTTGGTTTTATTTATTGGCATCTTATTAAATTATTTTTAATTATAAAAAAGGATAATCTCGAATGATTATCCTTTATAATGTTGGTCGATTTCAGTCTAAATCCGTTTTAGGTTACTATACTAATATAAAGATGATTTATTTAGGTAATGGCTTTTCAGTAACGTGTTTGACACTATCAATAGTTAAGCACACTTCTGGAGATATTAATTTAGCGATAATACGATAAAGCCGTTGTGCATTGGCGATGATAATCGCATCTTCTTCTCTATTAATATAACCTTCCTGCTTTAATGTATTTACCAGTGTGGAGAAAACCGCCTTATCAAAGAATTCAGGCGCGTTGATACCATGTAGTACAGATAGACGTTGAGCAAGAATACGGCTCTCTTTTTCTAATATTCCTCGGCTAATTTCAGGTATCGTACTCAGTAGTGAAAGTGTAATCGCACAGCGTTGTAGAGTTTCTTTGATACCAGCAGCTAAAAGCTGAAGAGGGCGAATACGAGCTGGATTGATAGTTACAACACCCTCTACTGTTAATAATATTAGTTGTTGACGCGCCAATTCATTCAGCAGAATATCGATAGATTCAGGTAATTCTTCTATGCTATATCGCATGAATAGTTCTGCTTTTAAGAATGGATAAATGAGTGCAATTTGATCACCAATTTCCTGGCGTTGAACACTTTCATTATGTAATACGATATTGGCTACCAAAGAAGGCAAAACCAACAAATGCATAATATTATTTCGATAATAAGTCATCAATACAGCATTTTCTCGAGGTAATACTACAATATCGCCCATGCTGTCATGCTCGACTTCAAACTTATCCAATTGCAAGGCGTCTTCTAATAGTTGCTCAGCAGTTTTGCTGGGTGTCGTGCTATCATCGCTATAAGGCACATTTCTTAATAGTTGGAGGTAACATTCGATTTGTTCAATTAATTGTTCACGGGTTAATGCACGTTGGCCCGAAGCTAACAAAGCAGTTGAACATAAATTGACTGCATTAGCCGCAGCAGCGTTGTTAATTCTAACCATGATTTTATGAGCTAAACGAGTCACCGTTGAATTTAGCCAAGTTGGACGCTGGGGCTCAATAGCATCGATAGATTGACGCCACTCGGGAACATGTTTGTTTAAATATTGTGTTAGTGCAATCGGTTGACCAAAGTTAACATAACCTTGGCCTAGTTTACGCAATTTACGTAGACCCCTTAACAGTGAGAAAAACCCTTCTTTCTCTTTTGCTGCCCCTTTTAGTTCCTTAGCGTAGGTTGCAACTTCTAATACATGTTCATAACCTATGTAGATTGGAACAATGGTAATTGGACGTGAATCACCTCGTAGCATTGCTTGCAGGGTCATCGACAGCGTACCAGTCTTTGGTTCCAGTAGTCGACCTGTTCGAGAGCGGCCACCTTCAACAAAATATTCAATTGAATAGCCACGCGCGAATAATTCGCTGAGATATTCACGAAATATGGTCGAGTAAAGTTTATTGCCTTTGAAAGAGCGACGAATGAAAAAAGCACCTAAGTGACGAAAAATTGGCCCAGCTGGCCAAAAATTAAGGTTGATACCTGCGGCGATATGAGGCGGAACTAAACCTTGATGATAAAGCACGTAAGATAATAATAGATAATCCATGTGACTACGATGAGAAGGAATATAGACAATTTCATGCCCATCTTGTGCTAATTGGCGCACACGTTCGGCGTGTTGCACATTAATTCCTTGATAGAGTCGATTCCATGTCCAACTAAGTACGCGGTCAGTAATCCGGATCGCTTCATAGGAAAAATTAGCGGCAATTTCTTCCATCATGGCAATCGCATTATGTTTTGCCTTCTCAAGGGAGATTTTTTTTGCTTTAGCTTCATCTTCAACTGCTTTTTCTATCGCTTTTGAAGTTAACAGTTTATTGAATAGATCGTGGCGTACAGGGAGTTTGGGGCCAACCGCAGCTAATCGTTGCCGTGAATAATGAATTCGAGCTACTCGGGCAAGTTTATTGGCGATAATTTTATCAGTACCATATTCGCCAGCCATTTGGCGTAAAGAGACAGTGGGAGAAAAACGAACAAAACTGTCACGTCCTAACCAGATAACGGCAAAGAATTTTTGGATACCATTCAATAAACGTAACGGAGGCGCTGGCGAGTGGCCTTCTCGACCAGGCGCTCGACCGAACATTACTGATACGGGTAGCATCTGAATGTTTAGCTCGGGATTATGGCAATGAAGATCAAGATAAGCAGTAAATGTTTTTACTGAATCTTTACGTGGATCTGGCGAATAATAACGAAATACACGCGGGCCATCATCGATAAAGACATAGGCAGGTAATTTAATTTCGTCTATTTCAATCGGATCGAGTGGATCAGGTAAGCCAATAGAACAACATTGTTGCCGTAAGGTCAATAAATCTGTTTTAGAATGATAAGGTAACACATATAGAAAAGGACGCGTCGTATCAAGACGCAATTCTTTAATTGGATCTGCTGGTATGAGCTTACTTTTTACCAATAATTTCATTGGTAAATCTAATAGATTATAGTAAATTTTACGCCAAAATGACATAGATGAGCGATAGCCTCTTGTTTGAATCCTACCAAAGCATATCAGAAATAGTAATTAATATCTGTTTAAAAGATAATAATTATATTAAATCCCACATTTATCCAAACCTAGAGAGTAAATTTTATGGCAAATCAAACAACCGGCTTAACCCGAATTATTAAAGCAACTGGTTATTCGTTGAAAGGGTTAAGAGCAGCCTGGAAGAGTGAAGCCGCTTTTAGACAAGAAGCAATTATGGTGGTTATTGCCATTATTGTGGCTTTTTTACTTGATGTGCAATGGATTGAACGGTTATTACTTATTAGCTCAATGGTATTGATAGCTATTGTTGAATTATTAAATAGTGCGATTGAAGCAGTGGTTGATAGAATTGGTACAGAATTGCATGAGCTTTCTGCTAAAGCGAAAGATATCGGCTCGGCGGCGGTTTTTATTTCAATTTGTTTAGCAATTTTTATTTGGTCAGTTGTAATTGGTAATCATTATTTCGTGAGCTAGTTATAAAAAATAGGGTTTTACACATTTATTGGTTTTAAATCTTAATATACCTGTATATACTTACAGTGACAATGTGTGGATGCGAATAAATAGGGGGCGAAATGAAAGAATTAACGTTGAGGCAGCAGCAGGTCTATGATCTAGTGCGTGAACACATTTCGCAAACGGGTATGCCGCCGACACGCGCTGAAATTGCATCAAGTCTAGGTTTTCGTTCACCAAATGCAGCAGAGGAACACTTAAAGGCGTTGGCGCGTAAAGGGGTGATAGAAATTGTTTCTGGTGCGTCTCGTGGTATCCGACTACTGCAAGAAGAACATGAGGATGAAGGATTACCACTTATTGGTCGGGTGGCAGCAGGAGAACCTTTACTTGCTCAAGAACATATCGAGAGTCATTATCGGATTGATGCTACTATTTTTAGACCTAGTGCTGATTTTTTATTACGTGTTAATGGCATGTCCATGAAAAATATTGGAATTATCGATGGGGATTTACTTGCTGTACATAAAACCCAGCAGGTACATAATGGACAAATCGTTGTAGCGCGTATTGATGATGAAGTGACGGTTAAACGCTTCAAGCAAGTGGGTAGTAAAGTTGAATTAATTGCTGAAAATCCTGAATTTGAGCCAATTATTGTGGATTTGCGGACACAAAACTTAACTATTGAAGGACTAGCTGTTGGTATTATTCGTAGTAGTAACTCATTTTAGTCAAACTTTTAGCTCTAATTAACTTTTTAAGTAAATTCAGCTTAATTTATTGAATATAATATTATTTTCTGGTTTTTTTGATTAATGGGTATTAAGCAAACTATTTTTAAATTTTTATTGCTTTTTTAATAAAGGCCGGTTGTATGAGCCGCCGGCTTTTATATCACTATTTAATCCTAATAATGCTTAGCTTTGACACTGTTTTTTCTCAATTTTGTTGCAGGGTAAGCATAACCCATGGCTTTCTACAACAGTATGGGACAGCTGGAAACCAGTCTGTTTGGCTAATTTTAAAATAGCAGTTTCTATCGCTTGGCCATTGCTTTCGGCAACACTACCGCAATTATCACAAATTAGCATAACTGAGGTATGTTTAGGATCGTCAAAATGATGACAAATAACATAGCTATTTGTTGATTCTATCTTGTGTATAAAACCTTGTTCTAAGAGAAATTCCAGGCCACGATAAATAGTCGGTGGTTTAGCTTGAGGTTCAGAAATTCTAAGTAGATCAAGCAAATCATAAGCACTAATAGCACAAGGTTGGGTTGCTATAAGGCGTAATACCTCTTCTCTTTGGGGTGTTAAACGTACATTACGCGCTTGACATATTTTTTTTGCCTGGGACAGTATTTTTTCCTGATCTTGCTTCGTCATGAATTATCCTAAGGTGAAGATCATTATAATACACGAGTTTCGCACCAATAAAAAAACGCTCTATTTTTAAGTTTAATTCAGCATGATATATAAATAGTCAAAACCTTATAAATCAAATACAACTTATTGTAATTTAAGAAAATTTATGTTTTTTAGTAACTTGCAGATTAATCATTGCTTTTAAGCCATTTTTAGAATTTTATATGCCTGTGCGAAACTCGTGTGAGGGAATTAATTGACGGATAGTTTTACTGCCCATATCGGGTTTCTCCATTTCAAAAGGTAGATTAGGGTGCCTGATACCATGATGCGCTTTCAGGCGTTCGAACGTTAATACTGACAGGAATTGACTTTTTTCTTTGCGCGTTAAACGCACATCCCGCATGATGGTTCGCTGAACAGTAAAAAATTGATTGTCAATGGCATGGATTGCGTGACGATGTTCCGGTTCAATCCGGTTTTCTGTTGCGCGACGCAAAAAATAGGCGGCGACATGGGAAGCATTTTTGTTTGTTTTTGGCATAACCCGACGAACCAATGAAACCACTGTTGATTTTTTCTGACCATTTTTCTGCTGGAACAGGCGCTCACCACGCTGTTGTATTTGTTCAAAGGTGGCGACTGCATGGGGATTTAAGGCATAAGGGGGAAGTGTCAACGAGATGGCGTCGACGCCTCCCATTCCTGCCCTGATTCGATATCCGGCTCGTTCGAGGGACTCGGTGAGACTGGGGATGCCAGGAATGCGGGTGAACCAGTCTGCATCGGTATATTTTCTTCGCCTTCCTGCTCCTGATAAATCAGATCGCAATCCAGTACTTCGTCCTGATGTTGACTGTCCCAGGTGAAAGTGTGCATCACCCGGCAAAAACACCGTATGCTCGGCTGTGAGACCGTGCCGGTGAGCTGCCACATTGCTGCTGGACACACTTTGCAGGCCATCGGCAAGTGGGGTAATGCGTCCTGTTTGAGTTTCAGCAAGACTTCGCTGGTGATCGTTTTGCCGTTTGGCAGGGTGTAACTCATGCTGACCCCTATATTTTTCGTAAAAGTCAATCTGCCGTTTCGCCAGTAATAAGAGTTTCTCTGCCGGCGTAGCAGACTGGTAAAGTTTGATGAATGTGGATGAGGCTTTACTGACGTATTTAATTTCTTTCGCGCGCTGTGGCCAGCCCTTTAACCGCTCCTGGATAACCTGTTTATCCAGTGGGGGTTTTTTCAGTTCGCGCCGGACAATAAAATCATCCTGGAAGATGGTTTCTTTCAAATTGGTAAATTTGGTATCTCCTGGCAATTTAACGGCAATGTATTCATGCTCTTTACCTTTATTGCGAATGCGGGTGTCGCCAAAACTGGACACCAAGGCGTAAAAACCGTGGCGCGTGTGTATCGATTTGTCGACAATCTCAGTGACGAGTTGCTGTTTGAATTCGCGGTTTTTACTCAGAAAATCATCCCCCTTGTAACGCGATAACACCTCAGCGGCATTGGTAGGATTGATGCGGACATGTTCACGTGGGGATTGAAGCTGATATTTCTGGTTAATGTATTCCTGAAATGCTTCGAAGTAGGAAACATGAGAATCACACCAGCCACTAGGATTCATTTCTCGCCCGGATAAAAGATTTTTTCGGGGTACCAGAATATGAATATGCGGCTTTCTTTCAATCATTTTGCCAGTCTTTTTGTCGGGCAAAAATTTGATTTTCGGAATATGCGCCTCGGCATAAAAATTGTATTCTTCTGCTTCATAGGCGTACATCAGAAAATCTTTAAACTCTTGCGTGATGGCGAGTAAGGTTTCATTGGCGACACACTCTTCACGAAAAGCGAGGGTGAAAGAAACGTAACGTTCCTGTCCCTTATCGGGGATCTGTCGATAAATTATTTGGGTTAAATCCAAATCTCCATAAAGAATAATGCGTTCATCCAATTCATCACGTGATAAATCGCGCCCGCTTTTTTTGCCTTCCTCAAGATATTCTTTACCGCCATCGTTGTAGCCTTTCACTCTAATTAACATCATATACCCCTGATAACAGCAGTTGCCTGATATCAATCAGCCCGTTATTCACCTGACGGTAAAGGCGTTCAGAGACTTTTTGGGTAAGATGGGCAATATTGACCTGATGGGCGATTTGATTCAGGTTGTTACTGGCTTTGTTGTAAAGAAACGTGAGGCGGCCTAATTCCTTTGACGGTAAAGATTGAACGGTAAGATTCACGTTTGCCTGTAAAAATACTTCACGAAAAAAAGCTGATTTTGTCATCTGTGATAGCAGTAACTTCTCCTCAAAATGCGCAAAATCTTCCTGAGACAGACGAAAAGCGACCACTTTATCTTTTAATTTGGACATAACAGCATCCTTTGAAAATAGGGCAATAAAATAGCGAGGGAAAATAAAGGATGAGAAAGGGATTCTCTAATTAGAAAAACAGATTAGTATTTTTTCCGACAGGGAGCAGTGCGGTTAAACTCAAATCCCACTTTCCCGGTGGTTTTGTCCTGTAAAATCAGTATTGCCGAGAACGGCTTGCCCGTCTTTTTGCTGATAAATCCTTTAATTTCAGCCGTTTTACCTTTCTGAATCAGTGTTTCAACCTGTTTAGTGGTGAGCTTTTTCTCTGCCACCGCCCCCCAGATTTTAAAGTCACATTCGGTACAGGCAAACAGTTTGGGGCGGATTACAATATCTTTACCACAATGCGGGCAGGGGGTGGCTAATCTTTCCACCTGTCCGCTATTAGGTTTTGCTTCGCCTTTAATTTCACCTACGCTGACTGTATTGACGTGCTGGCGCAAATCATCGATAAGCGCATTGACAAATTCATCAACCGTTTTACTACCTTGCTCGATATCACTTTGTTGTGCTGACCAGAGCGCGGTCATATCCGGCAAGGTTGCTGATTCTGGTAGTGCGCGGAAAAAGGTCACGCCGGTTTCAGTGGGGATCAACTTCCCTTTTTCCTCGCGGATGAGAGGCTGTCGCAAAAGGGGTATTTACAATAAAAATAATTTAATTTTTTCTTTAAAATCAAAATATTGAAATCATTAAAAACATGATACTACCTCTTTTGCGACAGCCTCATGAACTGGCGGTTTTTCAGTTTTTCCAGCATGTCCGAACGTGTAGCTGGCGTACCGATGCCACCATGCTCATCCTTTTTGTCTTTGTCCTTTTCTTTCAGCAACTGCTTAATGCGAACATCTTCAACAAAATCCGCTACTCGCACCAGCGCCGCCAGTAGCGTGGCTTCGGTGAACAATGGGGGCGGGGTGGTTTTCTTCTCATTCACTGTGACGGCGTCACAATCACCCCGTTGTCCCGTGCGTAATGCCTGTAGCACCTCAAACGCGCTCTCCGGCATAGCCTCATCGCGGGCGTCAGACGCTTCACCTTTGAGGAAGGCGCTAAACCCGGCATCCATCGTTTTTGTTGCCCGTGCGCTAAAGGTTTCACCGTCAACCTCAACGACAACCGAGGCTTCCAGATAACGCTTGTTGGGCATGAACTGCACCAGATAATGTTGCGCGATAGCCAGATAAACCCACCTTTCATGCTCACTGAGGGCGTTTAATGCCGGTACGTTGGCGGTCGGGATAATCGCGGTATGGGCTGTGACCTTGCCACTGTCAAACGCCTTGCTTTTTCGGCTCCGATCAAGGGAAAGTCCGTTAAAATCGCCAATACCTTGCAGCGCCTCAAGCACCTGTGGCGCTTCGTTAAACTGCTCATCAGACAGATAGGAGCAATCGGAGCGGTTATAGGTAATCGCTTTGTATTTTTCGCGTAGCTGCTGGGTGATTTCCAGTGTTTTTGCTGCTGTCATCTTGTGCTGACGGTTCATCGTCTGCTGCAATCTCACCAGATTGAACGGCAGCGGCGGGGCGGTTTCTTTCTCCTGCACCCCAGCGGCCTTTATATCGGCGTCCTTGCCGCGCAAACGTGCGGCGAGTGCATCAGCATAACTTTTGCTGGTAAGACGCTTTTTGTCGTCCTGCGGCGCATTTTCGTTGACTTTCCAGTTGGCGGCGAATGTCTGACCGCTCACGGCAAAATCACCGATAAGCTGATAGTAAAAACTTGAGGTATGCGACTGATTGGCAAGATAGCGACGCACTATCAGTCCGAGGATCGGTGTTTGTACCCTTCCTACGGACAAGACGCCGCGATAGCCCTTTTTGCGTCCTTCAATGGTATAGGCACGGGTCATGCTCATGCCGTAAATCAAATCGCCTGCGGCTCGTGCGAGTGCTTTGCGGTAAATGCCTTTGAACTGGTGATTGTCTTTCAGTTGGGACAGGGCTTTTTTAACGGCAGCGTCGGTGTTGTCGTTAATCAGCAAACGTTTAACTGGCTTGCTGTTATCGGTATATTCCAGCAACTCCTCAACCAGCAATTGCCCCTCGTCGTCCGGGTCGCCAGCGTGGATAATCACATCAGCCCGGTTAATCAGGTCGATGACGGTTTGGGTATGGGCTTCCTTTCCTGCAATCGGCTCATAGCGCAGCGGGTAAAGCTGCAACGGCAAATCCTCCGCTTTCCACTGTGCGTAATCTGGATTATACGCTTCCGGCTCAATCGATTTGAGGAGATGCCCGTAGCACCATGTCACGACGTTATCGGCTGACTCAAGATAGCCGTTTTTTTTCTGGAAATTGCCCCCTAGCGCTTTGGCAATATCCTTCGCCACAGAGGGTTTTTCTGCGATAAAGAGTTTCATTGTGGTACCCCGCACTCAAAAATTAAAACGAATCGGTAGGTTTTATATCTATCCGTGCTAACGTATTTATCAGCGTTTTACAGGAAAACTCAGTGTGATATTGGCTGAAGGATTGGTTTGAAATGTGTCAAGAAGATCGTACTTGTCCAGCAGTTCTTTTAATTGATGGTTAATATATTTTCTGTCAATAAATAATGTGTAATAAATATACTCATCTGATTCAAATATCGATTGCAAATCTCTTCCTATAGCAACTGAAAAAGCCGTTAGCCACTGTATTTCTTTTGATTCCGTAATTTTAACTTCACCTAAATGTTCTGAATAAGGTAATCCAACAAGTTCTTCTCCAGTGAGGAGTTCACCAATATTAAATCGGTCTCTTAAATGATGGCTTTTCTCTGTAACCATCCATTTTTCTAATTCAAGTAAAATGTGGTCAGATGGTAAGCAGCAATTCAGTGTGTCAATTTCATGATTTGTAAGCATATAGCTAATTTTAACCTCGCATTCTGCCAAATTGTTTCATAATATCGCTGACGATTGCCGGATCTGCCGTGGTACAACCGCCCAAAAAATTTTTCCGTTTCACAAATGTTTTCCACGGGTCAAAACCGTGTCTGCCAAATTTGCTGAGTGAGAAAAACTTACTCACTGCGTCGCTGCATTCGCTTTGATTATTGCCATGCAATTTCCCGTACATGCACAGCACAACGGTACAGGGATCGCCTGAGTCAACTTTTTCATCAGCAAGAAGAGGGAAACTGGCTGCAAGCAATAGCCATGCTGCCGTGAAGAGGGCTTTATTCATAATGGGTTTTCCTGTTGGATTATTTTTCATTATTCTCATTTATTCAAAGAGAATATTCACAAGGTTGACGAGACATGAAAATATTGAGAAACCTCTATTTACTAATATCTTCTTTGCTATCTCTGTCTTGTAGCGTGTCTGCGCCGAAGGGCGTAAAGGCCGTAGAAAATTTCGATTTAAACCAATATCTCGGGCTCTGGTATGAAATTGCCCGATTAGACAATCGTTTTGAGCGTGGGCTAGAACGGGTTACCGCCAATTACATGCTTAATCCAGACGGGAGTGTGAAAGTCATTAATCGGGGATTTTTACCTAAGCAGCATCAATGGCGAAAAAGTATAGGTAAAGCAAAATTTATAGGTTCTCCAAAAAAGGGGGCGCTGAAAGTTTCCTTCTTCTGGCCGTTCTATGGTGGCTACCATGTGATAGCGCTCCATCCAGAATATCGTTATGCCCTGGTGGCAGGACCGAGTCGAAACTATCTATGGCTGCTTTCACGCACGCCTAGGCTCGAGACTGCGGAAACAGAGTCTTTGCTAAATCTTGCCAGAGAACTCAATTTCCCCGTCGATAAATTGATATGGGTGAATCAGGATGAGTAAATTTTTTAATTAATACAAATCGCTTCACATTGGAAGTGCACAAAATTCTGCGGGCTACCTGATAAAATCCAGTTTTTATGCCCATCTAATGTCAAATGACAGGATATGCTTGTCCAGAGATTACCCGGTAAGTTAAACCCGGCAATCGCACAGAACTCGTGTGAGCCAATATTTTTAGTGGCAGAATTGGTTTTATGATAGGAAATGGGGCCAAATCCAGTCGTTTTGGTCCACCTGCCGGTTTGACAGGAAAGAACTGCCCCTTTAGCATCCCGACTCACTAATCCACTGGTTGGACAGGACGAACCTTCAACGACGACTTTCTCGAGCTGTAAAAAATCTCCGGTTGATAAGCGGCCCTCTGAGCGTACCGTGCCGCCTTTTAACTGTCCGCTGGTATAAATACCTTTATTGTTGACAGCGCGTATCCACTGGTCATCAGACATATAAAATCCGCCACCATGTTTGGTATTCATCCAGCCTTTATTATCCTGTGTGACCAGCCAGCCCCCCTGACTTTTTATATCCCCGTTTGCGGTGACGGTTTTACTGAAAACCCCATTTTTAGCATTAACATTATTAGTGTTATTGAGATCGTTACCGCCCATATCGATATGGGTGTGCATACGGTTTAACTCAGGCTTATGCTTAACCTGAAAGCGATACAGCCTGTCACTTTCCTGCAATACGCTGCCGAGGATTTCCGACGATAATGCAATGGCAATATGTCCATATCGACAATCGAGGCCAAAATCCCTTGGCTGGCTTGTCCAGCCGCCGTAAGCTCCGATAGCGATATTTTTTTCGTCAACATAACCACCCATGCCGTTAATTTGAGCGGCAATCCGTCGCATGCCTTTCTCTGTCAGCGTGTCGCCCTGTACGCTACAGGTGAGTGCCTGTAGCGCAGGCGAACTTTTTTGGTTATTTTTGACGATGCCGGTTACGTACTGCTGCCCCAAGCCGTTTTTCTCTGCGAAGCCCTGTTGCAGATAACCGTTTTTAATGAGTAACAATGGGGTAATGCGATAGGGTAACGGCTGGTTGAGTAATTCATCACGATGGTCAGCAATATATTGTTTTGCCGCTTCATTAAACTGGCTGACATGACGGGCGGCGACCATCCATTCTTGTTCATCCAGATATTCGCTGTATTTCTCAGCACCTAATAAAGCCGCCATCGCCGCAATTACCAGCACGCCTAACACCTCGAGCGAGACAAATCCACGATGGATTTCGTGTTTTTTTGATTTCTTTTTTTCTGACATAGGTATTCCTCGCTATTATAACGAATCGTTTTAAAAGTGGGTTAGCAAGAAGCATTTATTAAGGAAAAGCATCAAATTATGGTCAAAATTGGTAGGTTTAGTACATTCATAAAAGAACTGTACAACGTCCCCGAAAGATAAAAAGCGTCTCGAAAACATAAATTGTTTCTGGCAAAATAGTGTTGATAGGTTCCAGTAATAAGAGTAAGCAAGATGACCCACTCGACCGAACATCAACGTATACACACCAAAATGGTCAAACAAGTTTTGAAAGATATTGCGATCATGAAGAAATTACCCTATCAAGTGGTGTTTCGACGCTTTATTGAAGAAGATATTGACTGCACAGATTGGTTTTGGGATACGTTCTATCGATGCTTTCCTGAATCTAATTACCGCTACGTCTGTTACTGCCATGATTGTAGGCATTTTGATTTATATAAAACCGAAGAAGATATGCTAGGTGATGATACAAAAACTTCACTCTTCTTCCACGCATGATAGGCAAAGTGGATCAGTTTTGGATGATCGTTGATACTGAAAGAATTCATAGTAAATCTGAGGAGGTGATTTTTTAGAAAAAATTTACCTCCTCAGCGAAGTATTCTCAATCGTTCTGCTTTTTTGATTGATATATAGCCCAGATCCGTTTGACCTGGCTTATACTACACCCGGCCAGAAGAGGCTGTCGCAAAAGGGGTGGAATTTTTTTTCAACAATATCCCACCGTGCAGATTTTCTCTTTTTCTGATTTTAGTTTGTACAAATAATAGACTGAAAATCATCCATAATATCAGAGCAACCGCTCTTGATAAGTTATAGGCCATTGCATGCAGGGTAAATTCGAGCTTTACCGCTAATAATCCCTTACGCCGGAAACGTTCCAAACCCTGAATTCCCCGCAATGCTGAAAACACAGGTTCAACCATGCTCTTTCGCTGATTCAAGATTT
>NZ_NHNG01000724.1:0-1628 GCF_002287155.1 Arsenophonus sp. ENCA | reverse complement strand
TGCCCAATACGGCCATCAACGAGATTGAAAACGTGGTAGCCCGTTTCTCACTTAAATCTGATATGCAAATCTATACAATATAGTTTAAGGATAAAGTATGGCGAAATTTACCCTGATACCCAAACCAACGTTTAAAGCCAATGTCCTCATTCCGGTGGCTGGCAAAAAAGAGCCAGAGGTGGTCACCTTCACCTTCAATCACAAAGCCATGAGTGAACTGGAAACCATGCGTGAAATGCCGATTGATGAGTTCTACCAGCAGATTATTGCTGACTGGGCGATTGAGGAGCCTTATCACGCTGATAATTTAAAGCTGCTATTTGACAACTATCCCCCAGCTGCCAGCGCCATTAGTACAACGTATTATAGCGAACTATTAGGCCAACGCGAAAAAAACTCCTAGCGGTCGTTGAGGCCATGTATGGCGGCATGACCGAGACCGATATCCGCAACTTTGAGGCTGCCTTTGGTTTTACGCCGGAAGACAGTGATGTCGAAGTCTGGCCAGATGTCTGGGAGGCTTATCTTACTTTTAATGCGCTTCGTACTCAGTGGCGAATGGGGACGAATGGGCCAACAGGGCTGGATTACAGCGTTTTATCCCACGTCATCGATTATTTGGGTATTAATCAGAATAAAGCCGCTTTATTTAATGATATAAGGGTGATGGAAGCGAAAGCCTTAGCGATAATGCACCAATAAGGCGGATATTTTTATCACAGGCTTTAAATGCTTAGTTGTTCGAAGGAAAATATAATGACTGATATCGCCACGATTTCATTAAAAGTAAACACGGCGGATTTGGAAAGAGGTGAACAGAAGTTAAAATCCTTTCAGGGAACAGCGGAAAAAGCTGAAAGGGCTTCCTCAAATCTGGAGGGTGGATTAAAAAAAGTCAGCCTGGCCTCACTGAGAAATACTGAAACCATTAAGGCGCAAAAAAGTGAACTTAATGACCTGTTAAATCGAATTAATCCCACCAATAAAGCGTTTGATGAACTGGATAAGATTAGCCGTAAGCTCGCCAATTCACATCAAAAAGGTTTACTACCGCTTGACCAGTTTATTGATTACAACACGATACTGGAAGAATCGAGAGATAAACTAAGCCGGATGAATCTAGCGCTGACCGCAGAAGGGAGAGCGCTACTTGCACAGGAAGAAGCTTCAAAACGAGCGAAGTTAGCCGCTGATAATTTTCTAAACACATTAAAACAGCAATCAGACACGATAGGCAAGACGCGAACTGAAGTTCTTGAACTAAAAGCGGCGCAGATGGGCATTTCTCAACAGGCAGCGCCGATGATTGCCAAGTTAAAAGAGCAAGAAAAAGCGTTCATGAATGGCGCGGTAACGATGGGGCAATATCGTCATGCAATGCGTATGTTACCTATGCAGATGACCGATGTGGTGACCTCATTGGCTTCCGGTATGCCCGCTTGGATGGTATTGGTGCAGCAAGGTGGACAGATCAAAGACTCGTTTGGTGGTGTTGGTAATGCCTTTAAAGCAATAGGCTCAATATTGACCCCTACCCGATTGTTGATGGGTGGGTTGGCAGGCGTTACGGCAGCGGTTGCCATCGCCGCTTATAAAGGCTCACAAGAGTTTAGTGAATTTAACAAACA
>NZ_NHNG01000340.1:0-1772 GCF_002287155.1 Arsenophonus sp. ENCA | reverse complement strand
AGGCAAACGGCTATAGGAGCCAGATTCAGCGTAAAGGCCATCGAAACAAACCGTTGTCCAAGACTCAGCAAGGGCGAAACCACAGGATTGCAAAGACTAGGGCACGGGTTGAACATGCATTTGCGGCGATGGAACAAATGGGTAGAAAACTGATCCGCACCATTGGACAGGTGCGCGCTAATTTTGCCATGACGATGATGGCAGCATGTTACAACCTAAAGCGGTTGGCGTACTTCCAGAGCGCGTGCATCGTGGCTTTCTGACGCCCAGAATGGGTCAAATGGCCCTAGCCAGGGCAATGTGCGATAGAATCAGTAACGTGATAATCAAAAAAAATCTAATTATTTAGAATGAAAGCCAAGGGTTAATTGAAAATCTTGAGTTTTTCGAGGTGCCCATCACTTTATAGAAATTAATGAGTCACGAGTTAAACGGCTATTAAGCGGAAACAAAGACTATGCGACTTACATGGGAATTTTGGATAAAATCAAAGATCTTTTTCGTACTGAGAAAAAGTCAGTTGCCATTGAAAGACTTTATGATTTTATTCACAATCATGAGCAAAGCCACGTTGAAGAAGGGGTAGAAAATTCAGACTCTTTTAAGGAGATAATTGATGCTTTTGACAAATTGAAATCCCTATCCAACGAAAATGACAGAAATTTATTTCGCATTGAAAAAAATCATTATAATGGAATAGATTTTCACATTGGCTCTGTTTTAATTAAGTCTTTAGATAATTGTTTACCAAGCTATCATCTGTATAATTTAAATAATAATTCAGAGATAAAAAAGTCAATTAGTGAAGCTGTTCAAAAAGAAATAATACCTAATGAACACAACTCATCTATACGAAATTTAGTTATAGACATGATTAGACAAGGCAGAAATAGCGCGATAGACGGTAAACTGTTGTCTAATAATACAGTATCGGGTAAAGAAGAAACGACTAAATTAATTAATGCTTTTTATCTTAGTTTAACAAGACCTCAACAGATTGCATTGGTAGAAGTTAGCTCACAAAGTGGATATGCTCATATTTTTAATGCATTAATATCCATCCAAAATGACTTTTGGAAAAATTTTTCCCCTTTAGGATTATCACCGGCAACCGTCATGTATCATAATTCAAACTCCTCAGATATTACCGTTATTCAAACTGTACGTCGTATACCAATGAATGAAAAATACCAAGAGGCACAATCAGCTTCAACAGAAGTAAATGGAATAGAGGATATGTATCCCGTGATACAAATGGATGTCGCATTTACTATTTCTAGCGATGGAAAAATTGATTGTCCATTATTTCATGTTAGTAATAAAATAACACCGCAACGCTATTCATTAGCATAATCTAGATGGGGATAAAATTTTTGAAAATTTCTAAGTGTTAAATTTTTACGTTTTATATTATTTTTTCAGGCTACTTAATAACTGGCCGGACATTAAGAGTATTTCCATTAATCGAAATGACTTCCACCTCAGTACCCGCACTCAGTTCAATGCTACAATAAATACGCCAACTCCCATCTGCAATGCTCACACGACTATAACCATTATGAGTCGGTTCGATTAGCGTTGCTCGTAAGCCTATCATTTGTTGATCCCGTTGATTTAACATCCCTTGCTGTGGTTTACTCATTTTATTTAACTAAACTTGCGAAATTCTCCTTCCTGAATGTTAATTGCGAGTAAAACGAGCTTTTAGCATTAGGTGGGAGATGGATAGCAAACAGCTCGAAGAGCTGTCATTTCTCTGGCCTTTCTTGTTT
>NZ_NHNG01000645.1:0-1866 GCF_002287155.1 Arsenophonus sp. ENCA | reverse complement strand
GGTTGCTCTGATATTATGGATGATTTTCAGTCTATTATTTGTACAAACTAAAATCAGAAAAAGAGAAAATCTGCACGGTGGGATATTGTTGAAAAAAAAATTCCACCCCTTTTGCGACAGCCTCATAATGAGGGGGATATCCATGAATGATTTTTAGTATTCTCATCTTCAATCCTCGCCAAAATTATGCCGATTTTTTTTGATAAAAATCGTTTATTAACAGAGAAATGCCTGTTTCAATATCTATTTTAGGAACCCAATTCAATAAACGACGTATTAAGCTGTTATCACCATAAAATGTTGAAACATCGAAACATCGAGGGGGATCGATAATGAGCTTGAGTGGATGCTTGGCAGAGCCGTTGACCAATTTTGCCAGTGTTTCTAAGGAAACAGGTTGACCCGATGTAATATGCATCGTGGGTAATTCTTGTCCTTGTTCTAGACGCTTTATAACTTTAAATATCGCTTCAACCACATCGGTAACATGTGTAAAATCAAACATATTAGTGGGTCCCTCAATATGAATGGGTTTTCCTGTGACAGCAGCTTGACAAAAAGCGGGTACAACCCGATCATGATGATCATCAATACTTCCGTATACACTCGAAAAACGTAAAATTGCGGTTTTTAATCCCTTTAATTTGTATTTTGCAACCAATCCTTCCGCTGTGACTTTCGAATTGGCATAAATGTTTAATGGTTGCAAGGGTGCTGATTCTTTAACAGGGAATAACTGTTGCTGCCCATAAACCTCTCGGCTGCTTGCATATAATACCCAGGGTTTTTTAGGGGATTGGTATGCTAAATCAAGGACATTATTTGTCCCCGTGACATTAGTTTCCCAACAAATATCCGGTTGTTTTTCACCCCAAATAACCCGAGAAATAGCGGCTAAATGGATAACGCCATCACAATGTTTTAGCCGTTGTTGTAATATCTTAGGAAGAAGAATGTCACCGTATTCAGAAGAATCTTCAGGCAATTTGCTATCAAATTTTTCTATCCAATAGAATTTATCAATTTTTTTACAAAGCGCTTGACCGATTAAACCACTTGACCCGGTTATTAAGATTTTTTTCATCGGACGCTCCATTAAAAGTGGATAGCTGTAAATTACATTTTAGCCCACATTTTTAATTAACAAAAAAAATTACATTAATTTACGTTAACATTAAATATTCCCATATTTAAAAAATTAATCTCCATAATATTTTTTACATTATTGGGCACCTCGAAAATCTTGAGTTTTTCGAGGTGCCCTTATCTTAAATCGTTAGGTATTACCCCTTATCAATTAAGAAATGATGCTTGTATGAATATTTATACTGGCGCTTATTTTTTAGCGCTGGCATTTAATAAATGGGGTGTAACCTGGCAAGCAATAGGCGCTTATAATGCCGGATTTAAAAACAATGAAATACAGAATAAACGAAGATTAATTTACGCCCGAAAAATTAACGAAGTTTATCGTAAAATAAAAAATAATCAGCACCAGTAAATAAACATTAAATTAAGGAATGATAACAATGAGAATAAAATTTACAGGTCGCTGGAATAAAAAAAGTCTTAAGAAGGCAATTTTTGAAGCGATTGAGGAATTACAATTTTATAACATTGAATTTCTCTCCGGCGTTAATCTTTATTTTCATGGGGAAGATATTAATTTTGATAATATTGAAATTAGGAACGAAAATGATACCCCTGTCATGTTTATTTATGATAATAATATTCCGGTTATAAAACCACGCAAAAGAAAAAAAAGAAAAGCACCCGTCATTAGCCTTGCGGATTTTAAAAGAAATAAATCCCGAAAAGATAAATAATAAAAAAACTGGGCGGATATACCGCCCGTTTAATTAATCT
>NZ_NHNG01000249.1:0-1917 GCF_002287155.1 Arsenophonus sp. ENCA | reverse complement strand
TCGGCGAAGGCTTTAGTCTCGGTTACCACAGAATTGTCTACCCTGACAATTTCCGCTTTCATTTTGCCGTTTTGACGCATGAAATATTGTGTATTGCCGTTAAGTCCCTTCGCGTTTTCCAGTATCGCTTCTGTGCTACTGTCTATTCCTTTCTTTAGCTGTTTAATGGCTTCCGTATCGTTAATTTTTTTATCAATTTCATCAATGATACTGCTGGCATCAAATTCTGACTCACCCCGCACAAATTCTGTCCACGGTGACTGGTTACCGGATTTATCAACTAGTCTTGCGCGAAAATAAAAAACTACGCCTGCGGCCAACCCAGACATTTCATGGCTTTTTGACGGATAAGGTATATCAGCCAGTAACATCAAGCCTTCACCGTCATTGGTTTCGCTGTACTGAATCTCTGTTTTTAACGTGTCTTCTGTATTTTCGTTGAATCCCCAGTCTAGCTTAATCCCAAACACCAACGTGGAAGCTCTGAAATTCACAGGTGTAGGGGGTTCGCCTTCCTTACCTTTCAGTGTCGTCTCAGGAGCATTCGTCCAGATTGACGAAATATCCGATGAGTTTATGGCTCTAACTCTTACCTGATAACGTCCGGCATATATCCCYTGAACTTCAAAACTCGATGTKGAYGTTCGAGGTATACTYACCCARTTATTRYTTCCTCTTCGCCATTGTGCCTCATARGCAATCGCATTTTCTRTGGCATCCCAGTCMGCTYTTAACGTTGTAACAGCAATYCCTTGATTGATATGGGTATMAGCAGAGATATGTACGTTYTTMGGGGGYRATTGAACACCMGGKGGGATGACAGTAATTGGTCTTTTATCAATCCTGGCTCCCAAATCAATATGCGCATATTTATCTGGATTATGGAAAGTCCCCGTGATGGTATATGTATTATCGGCRTTGTCCTGAATGCTAATTACGCGWTAAAGCTGAATYGCCARGTCATTRGCATCTAYTGTCCAAACCGCATTTTTTTNCAATSGGTTGAGAATAACGGGYTGTTACAGTGATAATATTGTCGTTAACCGTCTGGACTGTTCTTGCTTCTGATTTTCCATCTGGTAAGTTWATGATAAGTCTGTCACCCGATTTAACATCTGCCTTCCTGTCGAGCGTAATTTTTCTCTCATCAACAGAWGAAATCCTGCCACCAATAATGCGGCCAGCAAGATTTGCRTCCGCYACSCCWATAATCTGTCCAGGCGTTGGAATAGCMCCTTCMAGCCCWGTTGAAAAGGTAATCGTCCTGTCATAAGCATTCGTTAATAATATCCAGCGTCCACGTCGGTTTGCTTCTGATTGTCGAGTGCAACCAATCGCCGAAATATCCGTTTTACGCACACCATAACGGCGCTGCAGTTTGCTATCAGAGACCGCCTCAATGGCATCATGACTGTGATTATCGGCATCCGAATAGGAAACCAGCACCTGCGTATAACGGTTTTGCTGACTACCGCCCGAATATGTCACCTTACCATCAACGATATTCGCTTGCGTGAAAATCCGAAAGACATCCGAGGGCATATCAGCCACCGCTTTGACAGAATTATCCGCCCAAAAAGTTATACCTCTAAAAATACCCGCAATATCACGCAATACCTGATAAGCCGATTCCTGAGACTGAATATAAATATCACATAAAAAACGAGGCTCTTTACCTGAACCACCTTGACCGTCAGGAACGTTTTCATCACAATACTGGGCTATCTGGTATAAATCCCACTTATCTATTTGTGTACTATTAATCCGCTCTCCACAGCCGTAACGATTATTCAAAACCAGGTCATAAAAAATCCAGGCGGGATTGTTCGTCGCGGCCAACTTGAAGGTTCCATTCCAGACACCCGAATAAGTTCGGTTTACAGGGTCATAGTTTGAGGGTACTTTTAGCAACAAACC
>NZ_NHNG01000503.1:0-2090 GCF_002287155.1 Arsenophonus sp. ENCA | reverse complement strand
TATTCAATCGCCTGCTGGATATCACTAAAGGTTTGGGATTGGGAATTGCGTTCACGGCTAAACAAGCCTTTGACTTTTTCAAGTAGACTTAATGACGGGTTGGGAACAACGGTCGTTTCCTCGATAAATTCGAGCAGGGTTTCTTCGGCGGCGGTAAAAACGCTATTTGGCGACAGTTTACGGTCAGACAGCGCACAAAGCCCTTGGCCTTGACGTAACTGCAACATACTGGTGCCAAGGCTGGCCGGATTATCGGTCACGGCAAGCCCCACTAAATAGGCCTCACCGGTATCTGAAAAATCGGTATCAATTTCGACCGAGGTATAGACTTTTTGCCGCTGTTTGTTTAAGGCTATCAACTCGTCGGTCGCTAAAATGACACCATAAAGTCCCAGTTTGCCGGCTAACAGGCCCTCTTTGATTTCTTCCGTATAGACCGAAAGCACATCGCCAAAGCAGGGCATCCAGGGCGATTTCAAATGTTCAAGGTTAATTCGTGCCCCAAAAGTGTCCGGGTCGTAGTTTTTTTCAATATCGGTCAGCCACTCTCGCTGGACTTTACGGCCATCGGTGGTGGCACCTTCCACACAGATACGAATCGGTTTGGTTTTTTTCATTACACAGGCTCCCGCCAGGGTAGGGTTTGTTGACATTATGGGCATAGCATTAAAAAGATAAGGGAGGGAAACAAGGCGAGGCGATTGTTTGAACTGTCAAACAAATGTTAAGCCAAGCGGGTCTTAGGCAATCTTCGTTATGCTAGCTACATGAAAAATGAAAACCCCTTTTTACGACACCGCGCCCGACAACTGGCTTTAGAAGGCTACAGCCCGAGTCAGATTGCCCATATGTTGGGGCAAAATGTCTCCACCGTACATAGCTGGAAACGGCGASACCAGTGGAATGCGCAAAATGCCAAGCAAGCTGTCAAACTGAGCCTGGAGGCGCGGCTTTGTCATCTCATCGCCAAAGAACACAAAGAGGGTAAAGACTTTAAGGAAATTGACCTGCTTTATCGGCAATTGGAGCGCCAGTGCCGGATTGAACAATACCAACAAGGCGGAACGGAAAGAGGGCGTGATAAAAAAATAATCGCCCCCCTGCTGAAAAAAATGCTTTTAGTGATGACCATATTACGTCTCTTTTACACCATTTTCACCAACATCTTTTTGATTACCAGAAGCACTGGTATCAGGCAGGATTAACCTATCCGATACGCAATATTTTAAAATCGCGCCAGATAGGCGCCACCTGGTTTTTTGCCCGCGAGGCGTTGATGGACGCGTTAACCACCGGCCGCAATCAGGTATTTTTATCCGCCAGTAAATCCCAGGCGTATGTTTTTAAGGATTATATCATCAAAATGGCGCAGGAAGTGGATGTTGCCCTAAAAGGTGACCCCATCGTGTTAGCCAATGGCGCCACGCTTTATTTTCTTGGCACTAATGCGCGCACGGCCCAAAGTTATCACGGCAATCTTTATCTGGATGAATACTTCTGGATCCCGAAATTTCAGGAATTACGTAAAGTGGCGTCTGGCATGGCGATGCAGAAGAAATGGCGGCAGACCTACTTTTCAACCCCGTCAAGCCTGACGCATAGCGCTTACCCGTTCTGGTCTGGCAAACTGTTTAACCGGGGAAGGTCGAAAAAAGACYAGATTGATATCGCCATCAGCCACCAGTTGCTTGCGAACGGTCGCTATTGTGAAGATGGTCATTGGCGACAAATCGTGACGTTAGACGAYGCCATTAACGGCGGCTGTAATCTGTTTGACCGTGAAGGGTTAAAAAAGCGCTAWAGTCCTGATGAATATCAAAACCTGTTGATGTGTGAATTTGTTGACGATATTGACTCACTGTTTTCGTTTTCACTGATGCAGGCCTGTCAGGTGGATAGCTGGGACGTGTGGGCGGATGTCAGTCCCTTGTGATCAGACGTGAGATATTTAAAACGAAAACGTGAGATAAATGTGGGGAGATCCGGGGAGATGTGGGGAGTTATGAGATGGAAAGTGTAATTCTATTACCGTCACGGTAACAGGATTACGGATGAAGAGAAGCACTCTTGCTCTTTAATTTTCAAGGTTC
>NZ_NHNG01000305.1:0-2110 GCF_002287155.1 Arsenophonus sp. ENCA | reverse complement strand
CTGCTTACTTGCAAGAATATTTTATAGATATCTTTAATGCATGGATAACCGGACAAAATATGAACATCCTTATTTTTTCTTGTTTTTAAATTTATACTTCTTTTTTAGAGACTGCGAAACTCGTGACTTACTGAACGTCGGCGTCAAACGATACTCCGTTTATCTGGGCTGCCAGTGATAAAGACGTTGGAGCAGTTTGATTACAAATATGCCAGCGGTGTTCCCCGTAACCAAATACAGGAACTGGCTGGACTGGCTTTCATTGAGCGCCAGGAGAATATCGTGTTGCTAGGTCCGTCTGGTGTCGGCAAGACCCACCTGGCTACTGCCATCAGCTATAGAGCTGCGATGCAGGGATTAAGCATCCGTTTTCTAACTGCAGCGGACATGATGTTGCAGCTGCTTACCTCTCATCGACAAGGTGACCTCAAAGGATATCTTACCCGAGTTATCAGTAAACCTAGATTATTGATTATCGATGAAGTTGGCTATTTACCTTTTGGCAAGGAAGAAGCAAACCTGTTCTTCCAGGTGGTGGCAAAGCGATATGAAGCGGGTAGTGTGCTCTTAACCAGTAATCTGTCTTTTGCTCAGTGGTCAAGTACATTTGGTGATGATGAGACGCTAACAGCCGCTATGCTGGATCGATTGCTGCACCATGCACATATCGTACAGATTAGTGGACAAAGTTATCGGTTAAAAGACAAGCTAAAAAGCGGTCAGCTACATAAAAAATTGAAAGCGGAACTGAGCGAGTAAATTAAAGGGGGTGGATCAGTTTTACTTTAGCAAAGTGGATCAGAATTCAATTGGCATTGACAAGAAGCAATACGCCGCAAAACAGTTTGACCTTTAGTGAGCGCGCATCCGATCCGGATACGCTGCATCAACAGGCCATGGCGCTTAAGGCGCGTGAGTCCATCCCTTACGAAGTGGCGGTGAAGCGCTGCCTGTCAGGAGAGTCCTATGTCTGATTATTTAAAAAGCAAACGGGCAAACGACCCGGTGCTGACCCATATTGCCGCTGAATACCGCAATGCCAGCCTGATTGGGGAAAAGCTGTTTCCTCTCGTCAGGTTAGAAAAAGAAGGCGTCAAGGTGCCGACCTTTGGTAAAGGCCGCTTGGCGCTGTATGAAACCAAACGCGCAGTGGGGGCGGACAGCAATATCCTGTTAAGAGAGAAACAGGCGTTTACCGATATCGTGCTCGATGAGCATGATCTGGCGGTGCCGGTCGATCACCGCGAACAGGCGGAATCGATGTTCAATAAGCCTGTTGCTCAATAGCAAAATTAATTGTGACTTACAAAAAAACCAGCTATTGATGATAAAATAATCAATTTTTGAATTAAAAATGACCTATATAAGATTAAAAAATAACCTATTTTTGTGTTTTTTAGATGTATCTAACTTGTTTTTATTGAAAGCAGTTTTATTTCACTATTGAGCAACAGGCTTAATGAAGAAATCAAGGCGATCAAGCGTGCCACGGACGGTATTTTGTTGCGTCGTGAGCAGTATGTCGCCGAGCTGGCGCAATCGGCTTCGGTCTATGCCAGCAACGCCACCAAAGCCTTGACGGGCGAGGCCGCCTGGAACAAAAAAAATGGCGATCCACTGAAAGATATTGAAGCCGGGATGGAAGTGGTGCGGACCAATATCGGCCTGCGTCCCAACGTCATTACCATGGGGGCAAGCGTGATGGCGCTGTTGCGCTTCCATAAGGTGTTGCAGGACGCGCTGGGCGGGAACGAACGCAAGCGTATCACCACGGAAATTTTAAAAGATTTATTCCAGGTGGATGAGGTGCTGATTGGCGCACCCGTTCAGCTGGCGAAGGACGGTAAAACCACTACCGACCTGTGGAAAGACAACCTGATGCTGCATGTCGTCAATGCGCCGTCAGCCAGCAGTGATAGCGCGGATGAGCATATGCCTTCCTTTGGCTATACCTTCCGCCGTCAGGGGATGCCACTGGCCGATCGCTTTGACAGTATTGGCGGCAAGGTGGTCAATATCCGCTACACCGATATTTACAAGGTCGCGGTGGTAGGGAGTGAGGCCGGGTATCTGATTAGTGGCATTAAAGGAGCGTAAAAGATGGTCACGC
>NZ_NHNG01000760.1:0-2189 GCF_002287155.1 Arsenophonus sp. ENCA | reverse complement strand
ACTTGTCGATCGTCTGTTGGTGATACTGGTTTGCAAAGAGGTCATTCTTAATGGCGCTGCGTTTCTTCATGGTGGTTAGCTCAGTAGACCAGCTTCCGATAACTTTATCAGCAAAATCAAACTCGGCTTAGGTTTTTCGAGGTGCCCAGCAATAACATCATGCTTATTACCTGAATATTGATAATGAACCATCTCTATTTTTCTACTACGTGTTTTGGCAATCAATGTATCATCGGCAATTAGTACACAAGGGCTTTTTTTGTCTATAGAAGGTTCAACTAATCGCCATAGGTCTTTAGGGCGGAAACATCTACTTTTTAACCATCGGCTAACCGTGTCATGAGATAAAGGCGATGGGCTGACTTCTGATAACGCCAAACTAGAGTATCTTACACTGCTTACTTGCAAGAATATTTTATAGATATCTTTAATGCATGGATAACCGGACAAAATATGAACATCCTGATTTTTTCTTGTTTTTAAATTTATACTTCTTTTTTAGAGACTGCGAAACTCGTGATGAAGTGAATTTGCTGTATGTTTCAGCGACCCGAGCGAAGAAAACACTTATCATCAATAAATTGTTGGTAAATATTCTAGCCAACGTTGTTGAGAATGAAAAAACGGCACAAGCTTAATTCAGGAATGCCTCTAAAACTCGCTGTAATCGATTTTGAACCGTTTTCTTGTGACTAATCATGAAAGAATACCCGTAAAAAAAATAAACGCACCTGAGAAGATAGGGTGCGTTTTTGTATGGCTGGATTATGATGTCTGATAGGTAATGAATAAATAGCGTATTTAATATAGCGGGTTTGTTTGCCATAATTCAATCTGACGCTAGCCATCATTGAAGATATCGGATGAGTAAAAAATTCACCCCAACGCCACACGACAGCGTATTCAAGCAGTTTTTAAGTGAAAAAGAGACGGCAAAAGACTTCTTCGACATTTGGCTTCCTGATGAGATTAAGTCGCTGTGTGACTTAGATAGCCTAAAAGTGGAATCTGGATCATTTGTCGATAGTGAAATGAGAAACTACCAGAGCGATATTCTCTATTCGGTGAATACTCAACAGGGGAAAGGTTATGTCTACCTATTGATTGAGCATCAATCGACACCGGATAAACTGATGGCATGGCGACTCATGCGTTATAGCATGGCAGCGATGCAGAAGCATTTAGAGGCTGGCCACAAAAAATTACCGTTAGTGTTTCCTATCCTGTTTTACACAGGTGAAAAAAGTCCTTATCCCTATAGCACTCATTGGCTTGACTGTTTTCATGACAGAAAACTCGCAGAGCGTATCTATACTCAACCGTTTCGATTAGCAGATGTGACAACGCTAGAAGACGGTCAGATTATGAAGCATAAGCGAATGGCTTTGTTGACCCTCATCCAAAAGCACATCCGCAGAAGGGATATGACCGAGTTAGTGGATAGCATTGTTAAACTGTTGTCGTATAATTATTATACCGATAATCAGGTTATCACGATGTTTAACTATCTCATCCAGGAAGGTAACGCAAAAAAACCAATGGAATTTATCACCCATATAGCCAAAAAATCAGAGAAACACGAAGGAGCACTTATGACTATTGCTCAAGCATTAAGGCGAGAAGGATTACAAAAAGGATTACAAAAAGGATTACAAAAAGGCAAACTGGAAGGCTATCAATTAGGCAAAAATGATGGCGTTCAAGAAGGTAAACTTGAAGGCGAAAAACAGGCATCGATGAAGATAGCGCGCCAACTTCTTGAGAAAGGCGTAGAAAGAGATATAAAGCGTGTTGCTTAATAGTGAAATAAGGGTGTTTCGGTGATTGAAGTAAATTTTACGCTGTTCTGAGATGGAAATTCCAAAGACCTGCGCTAAGGAGTAAGAAGGTATCATCAATAAAGGGTCTACGATTCCGTAAAATTTGGGTCATGCAACCGAGGCGCTTGATACCCGCGATGGCGTGTTCAACTGTAATACGGATGCCCGAGATTATTTTATTTTCTTGTTTTTGTTCAGGCGATAAAGGTCTTTTTCGAGTTCCTTTTTTTGGGATTTGTGTATTAGGATGCTGTTTATCTATACCTTGAAAACCGGTATCTGCCCAGATGGTTACCTCAGGAGGAATATGGCGAATTATATCGACTTTATCGAGTAAGCGTTTATCGTGACGGCGCCCATTTTTGCTCA
>NZ_NHNG01000063.1:0-2334 GCF_002287155.1 Arsenophonus sp. ENCA | reverse complement strand
CATAAACGATTATCTCGTAACAGCCGCTCTTTGTTGATCATTTCAAACCTTTATTCTCTAAGTTAAACCTCTTTTTATTCTCAATAGCGTGACAAAAAATGCAAGTCTCTATTCAGCAACTAGTTTATTGATGAATTTCAGGTGAAACAACTGGCGTAATTCTGAATATCGCTCTAGTTCGTATTTGTGCATCGCTTTCGATAAATGATGATTTACCGTACATACCGTGATATGTAACTCTAGTGCAATTTCATGCCTTAACACGCCAGAGCAGTAGAGTACGAGAACCTCGACCTCACGCGGTGAGAGCTTCGGGAACAGCTTGTAGTAAGGGATGCGATTTTTTAACTCGAACTGATACCATATGCGGCAGCCATAACAGCCTCCTAGCTAGGTTGTGGTGGTTAGCGGTGTGCTGAGGGCGACAACCTTAATACACCGCACTCATTTTACTCTTCATTCTCAGATGGTAACGCTTTGTATTTTATTAAAAGATTAGCTCTAGATGTTGATGTTACAGCAGCAACTAAATCTGGATTCAACATATAAACAGAAGGTGAGATGCATCGAATAATATCTGACTTTTTTAGTAATGGAATTACTCTAGATATTGTTGGATATGAAATCCCTATTTTTTCTGACAATTGCTCATATGTGCCAATAATTCTATTCTGCTTATCCGCATTTTCTAAAAACCAAAACATAAACTTCATCTTGGCATTAGTGAAACCTTCAATTTTTTCTATGATTTCGGAAAGAAATAATTTTTTGAAATCGTTGTCACCAACAGATTTAACTATTGTTTGAGCATTAAATTCTTCACCTGTTTCTAAATCAACAAGTCGTTTATTGCCTACATAATGAACATTACCTTTTGCATCTATTATCTTATTAGCCATTATTGTAATCCAAACTGCAAATAAACTTGTAGTTAAAACTACAACAAAAAAGACAAAAAAGCAACAACTTATCATAAACATTACAAGTCAACTTATCAGAGTTGATAAGTTGGATTATCAAAGATGATAAGTTGGATTTTTTAAACATTTGAAAAATAAAGAAATACTTGATTTCTCTCTATATCTAGGTAGTTAAGGGGGAACCAACCCCCTTAACGGACTTTCAAGGAGTACCAAAACGAGCTTTCAGGCAACTTCAGTGTGAACGCATTTCTCTGTAAGTTCAGTGGCTCTTCCGCTTCCTCGTTTTGGCTGTTCGTTCCTCGTCGCTTCGCTCCTGCGGTACGCCTCAGCCAAAAACTGCGGCGAGCGGTGTGAGTTACAGAGACTTATTCTTTTTCGATTTAAAGCACCGGGAAAGCCTGTAGCGGCGTTTTCTCGGTTTCAGATGCCCGTCAAGGCCATGGAAGGCGCGAAAATCGCTTACAGAGCCAGCAGAGACCAGGTGAACCGCGCTTGAGCCCCTGCTAAGCGGGCTTTTGGCGTGGCGAGCGGTGCGAGTCATGCCAGCTACGTACTTTCAGCAACGCAATCGTTGAATGGTCGAAGACAAAATGATCCTTCCAGCGAGGGGGGTTTCTTGAGGCGCTCTAGCGCCGTGACGCGGAGCGGCGATCAGCCGCGACATCGTATTTGGGCGAAGCCCCATCTTTTGACCTTGATTGTCAGCAATTATCTTGATAGCTGCTCGGAACTCCGACATCTGTTTTATCTCAAATTCATAAACGCATTAGCTAATCTTATCTGGATGGCGGAACCAATTAATAATCTAGAGGGGGCGAGATAATGAGTGACATCAATACAAATTTCTTTCAAGCAATGGCTGAAAAAATTATGACCGTGTTGGGTCATGCGGTTGCAGGGAAAGCAGCCGAATATGCCACGCTCTTAGAAACTGTTACTGGAGGCTACAAAGCCACCATAAAACACAAGACCCCGGATAGGCGTAGACACTACAAATGTGCACATTTGTCGCTCTCGCCAGCCGCTACACGGGGTTTTTGGAGGAATTCAAAAGGAGTAAAATTTTGACAGAAGAAGAACGACTACAGGATTTTTGGATAGAGGCTGATGTGTTATCCGGCGTAAGTTATTTTGATGTCGTTAATGCAGGGTTGGAGCCAGTAAAATATCACTATCCGGTAATGTCAAAACAACAGGTATCGGCGCAACTTAACTTTAAAGTGTGGGAAAGGTCAAAACTTTGTTGTTATTTCCGTTGCCTTGATTCAGGGGAGTATTTTAAAATTAACTAAACTTGCGAAATTCTCCTTCCTGAATGTTAATTGCGAGTAAAACGAGCTTTTAGCATTAGGTGGGAGATGGATAGCAAACAGCTCGAAGAGCTGTCATTTCTCTGGCCTTTCTTGTTTTT
>NZ_NHNG01000518.1:0-2361 GCF_002287155.1 Arsenophonus sp. ENCA | reverse complement strand
CATAAACGATTATCTCGTAACAGCCGCTCTTTGTTGATCATTTCAAACCTTTATTCTCTAAGTTAAACCTCTTTTTATTCTCAATAGCGTGACAAAAAATGCAAGTCTCTATTCAGCAACTAGTTTAATGTACACAATCCAAAGATGGAAGGAAAATAAAACGCTATCCGGAAGATAAACAACGAGATGAACTTCGTTTACATATGGCTACTCCTGAGTCTAAAAAAATCTTGAGTCAGCGAAAGAGCATGGTTGAACCTGTGTTTTCAGCATTGCGGGGAATTCAGGGTTTGGAACGTTTCCGGCGTAAGGGATTATTAGCGGTAAAGCTCGAATTTACCCTGCATGCAATGGCCTATAACTTATCAAGAGCGGTTGCTCTGATATTATGGATGATTCTCAGTCTATTATTTGTACAAACTAAAATCAGAAAAAGAGAAAATCTGCACGGTGGGATATTGTTGAAAAAAAATTCCACCCCTTTTGCGACAGCCTCGCATTGGGCGAGGATTTACGGGGCAATTGTTAAAAGTTCGGGTGCTTCGGGTCTTGGTTGTGGATGCTCGTACTTGCCTGTTTTACGGATAGAAGGCAGAACCTCATTTGTTACCCATTTACGAAAACGATGAGGGAGTGTTCCTTGTTTGACTGCATCACGGCAACGGAATACTAAAGTGTACATGCCAGATTCGGAAATTATGTTCATGCTTTGCTTTCCGCCAAGGGTGTCTGTTAAACCTACACCCTTTTCATCACTATCTAATTTACTTAATGCATCTCTGCTATTAACAATTTTCAGCACATTGCATATATCTTGAGCAACAAACCACGGTTCATTATTTTTGATTACTATACGTATTTTATTATTTTCAAATGTAAATGGATTGACAATTAATTTTGTCATATTTTATATCCTCATAATTATTTTGAATTCACTTTTAAAGTGGTGATCGGGCGCTCAAAACCGTTATGAGATCGGCGGGCATATTTCCTCAAAGAGGTATTTTATTAGCCGCACGCCCGATCATATCAAAATTTGGATACAAAAGATCCGCAAAACTATTGAGTGCGGTATCCGCTCATAGGTGTTTTGAGCACCTAGAAGAACTATAGCGCATGATTTGTTCTTGAGTCAATGTTGTTTTTTGATTGATGAAGAAGAGTATTAATTAGATGACATCAACTCATCTATAGAAAGATTACACAGATCGATTACATCGTAGCAACGAGACCAATAGCATAGCCAATTTTCAAGATCTTTAACTGAATAGTATTTTTGAGCTAATCCACAAGCCATTTCAACTATTTCAGAACCTGGAGCTGTTAATTCATAACCATTGATTAGTAAAAATATATACCCTGACATCATGGCAGTGCGTTTATTTGCATTAGCAAATGGGTGATTTTGAATTAGGCTTTCTATTAAAGCAGCTGATAAAACAAACATATCATTAGTCTGTTCGTAGTATCTAACTAAAGAAGGTCTAGATTGAGATGATCCTAGAGAGTTTTTATTGATAATCTTAATAGGTTCATTGGGGGTTTGAGATTCTATTAGTCTTTTATTTATGTATATAATATCATCAACAGATAAGTATCTGATGCCATCAACGGTTTCACCAAAAGAAAATGGCATCATTTATACCTTTGAAAGTTCCTTCATATTCATTTCATATCTAACAAGGCCAAATTCAAAAGCTTTGGCAATCTGATCAGCATGAGAGCAGTCGGCAGCAATCACAGGTTTAGGATTGGCAATTCTGCTTTTGTCACGTTGAGGTATTGACAAGCGAAATGCTTTTTTCAATGCGTGACCCATAATTTAACCTCTTAACAAAATGTAAACTATTTTTATGATAATCTCATATTACCACGAGTTTCGCACCAATAAAAAAACGCTCTATTTTTAAGTTTAATTCAGCATGATATATAAATAGTCAAAACCTTATAAATCAAATACAACTTATTGTAATTTAAGAAAATTTATGTTTTTTAGTAACTTGCAGATTAATCATTGCTTTTAAGCCATTTTTAGAATTTTATATGCCTGTGCGAAACTCGTGACCGTGTTTTTTAGTCCACGTGGCGTCTAAATCTTTTTGTCGCCGCTTGGTTGGTTTCCAATGAGCAGGCATCGCTTCCTGCTTGAGTTGTTCCTTTTCGTCCTTCGTGAACGACTGCTTGGGAGCCGGTACCAAGGTTGCATCGATGATTTGGCCGCCCCGAGCTATAAAAAACTAGTTGCTGAATAGAGACTTGCATTTTTTGTCACGCTATTGAGAATAAAAAGAGGTTTAACTTAGAGAATAAAGGTTTGAAATGATCAACAAAGAGCGGCTGTTACGAGATAATCGTTTATGT
>NZ_NHNG01000699.1:0-4767 GCF_002287155.1 Arsenophonus sp. ENCA | reverse complement strand
TAGATACGCTTTAAGACTAAAATGCGAACCATGGTCTCTGTTGGAAATGGTGGACGTCCGCCTTTTTTGCTGACAGGACGCGGTACCACATGGTCGATTTCTGCTGCTAGATGCGCAAAGTCTATACAGGTTTCGATCTTGACCAGCGGGTCACCCAACTTGTCGATCGTCTGTTGGTGATACTGGTTTGCAAAGAGGTCATTCTTAATGGCGCTGCGTTTCTTCATGGTGGTTAGCTCAGTAGACCAGCTTCCGATAACTTTATCAGCAAAATCAAACTCGGCTTAGGTTTTTCGAGGTGCCCAAAGGTAAAGGAGGCAACACCCCACGCCCAAAATGCCGCTTCTTTCAATAACACATAGCAATAAATAAAGTACCTATCGAGGCGTACCTCGCGGGCGGTTTTCTCAAATTCAACCACCTGACCGGTTCTTGGGTTTAACCAGTGAAAGGTGAAGGTGCCACCTTCACTGGTGCCAATCGCTTCCTGTAGCGGTATGACCAGTTTATCCATTGCCCAGTAAGCTAACCCGTGTATCATCTTCTCAAGCGGGATTTGAAAGGCGATGGTGGCAAAAAAGACCATCACCGTGGCGATAATTACCCAAAAAGCCACGATATTGGCAATCTGCATAAACATCGCCACCATGTATTTAATTACCTGACCACCCTGGGTCATGTTTCTGGCATCCAGACTCATAATCAAACGTTCCTTAGCGAGAGGAAGCCCAATTAGTTATCGAAAAAGCGTTAAGTTAACTGGGCTTATTATTTTGACACGAGTTTCGCACAGGCATATAAAATTCTAAAAATGGCTTAAAAGCAATGATTAATCTGCAAGTTACTAAAAAACATAAATTTTCTTAAATTACAATAAGTTGTATTTGATTTATAAGGTTTTGACTATTTATATATCATGCTGAATTAAACTTAAAAATAGAGCGTTTTTTTATTGGTGCGAAACTCGTGTTTGAGAGAAATTAAAGAATATTGGCGATACTTTTGGCTAACTGTTTCTCCAGTTCCGGTTTGGCTTCTTCAAATTTCAGGTTGACTTTGTTGGCATTGGACACAATTCGCGTTTGGTATTTATGACGATTAGTGGGTTCGGTGCTGGTCTGAACTTTCGCTCCCGAAGTGCCTTGCTGTAGACTTGCCACATCATTGACCGTCACTTTCGTGCCTTTGCTCAAAGCGCTAATCTGCAAGTCGGTTATCATCGTGAAATTCACATCCTCCACCATCGCATCAGCGGCTGCGCCAATCAGACCGGCGGCTAATCCCACGCCTAATGCACCGCCGGTAGAATCGACGTTATAAGCCATAGCACTTGCGCCCACCGCTGCGCCAAGGGCAGCGCCTTCATAACCTTGCGATAAAAAGTGTTGGGCATCTCTTAAATCCATTTTATCGGCTTTTAACACATTGGCCTGTATCCAGTAATAGGCGGCGTTGGGATTATTCACCACCGTATAGCCTTTGGCTTCAACCGCTTTTCGAATTAAACTGGCTAAATCTGACATCTCTTTATCGGACGTATTTTTGATTTGTAGGTAAACGGTTTTCTGTGAAGCCGGGTCTAACCAGATGGTTTCACTCATTTGGGTTTTTACTTCAAGATTGCGTTTTTTAACCGCCGTACTGACTGCACTACAGCCGGTCAGGGCTAGTGAACTCGTAATGAAACTGACCAAAATTAAACGCTTAAAAGGGTGTGCCATTTTATAAAAACTCCATGTTAAAGGTATAAGGGATTACTTGAACAGCATCCTGTTCAAGTAACGTTCTGATAAAAAAGGATTATCTAAGGATTAACTATCACGACGGCTATAGTCATCATGATCGAACCCGCTTGTCGTGCTGAAATCATTAAGCGTGTTGCTTAATAGTGAAATAAGGGTGTTTCGGTGATTGAAGTAAATTTTACGCTGTTCTGAGATGGAAATTCCAAAGACCTGCGCTAAGGAGTAAGAAGGTATCATCAATAAAGGGTCTACGATTCCGTAAAATTTGGGTCATGCAACCGAGGCGCTTGATACCCGCGATGGCGTGTTCAACTGTAATACGGATGCCCGAGATTATTTTATTTTCTTGTTTTTGTTCAGGCGATAAAGGTCTTTTTCGAGTTCCTTTTTTTGGGATTTGTGTATTAGGATGCTGTTTATCTATACCTTGAAAACCGGTATCTGCCCAGATGGTTACCTCAGGAGGAATATGGCGAATTATATCGACTTTATCGAGTAAGCGTTTATCGTGACGGCGCCCATTTTTGCTCATGGGGATAAATCCAATTTGCCTTGTTTCGTCAGTCATAATAAGCCCTTTTCGAGTGGTCTGTCTTTTCTTTCCCGCACGAGTTTCGCACCAATAAAAAAACGCTCTATTTTTAAGTTTAATTCAGCATGATATATAAATAGTCAAAACCTTATAAATCAAATACAACTTATTGTAATTTAAGAAAATTTATGTTTTTTAGTAACTTGCAGATTAATCATTGCTTTTAAGCCATTTTTAGAATTTTATATGCCTGTGCGAAACTCGTGTCTAATAGCGTTCCCATTTCAGGCAAATGAATTAGCAAATAGAGTAAATCTGTCATTTTGACGTTGGTATCGACTTTACCTTCACTATCAACAAAACCAGAAGGAACACAACTACTCAAAAAGAATTTAATCATCTCGGATTTCATGCGGCACCTCCGATACTCCGAAGGTACTGACGCTGACGGGTTGTAAGATATTTTGATGTGTGAGCAAAACTCAAAAGCTGCTCGATTGATATGCCGCACGCTTTCATTATGCGTGCAATATGCGTACTATTTCGCATAGTCCGACTCCTAGTTAGCTTAGGTTGTTAGATCAGGTGCTTGTTGGGATTGCCGTCCCTTCAAGTACCGCTAATTTAATCTTGTTTTTCTATTGCTGTAGTAAATGCAACTCTATCTCCATTAAAAATAAAATTTGGGTTAATAAAATAATCTCCTTGCTTTAAACATCTTGCGATTATTTGAGCCCCCACTAGCTCTTTAATTCCTCTAGTAAATGTTGCTTGAGCACGAGTTTCGCAGTCTCTAAAAAAGAAGTATAAATTTAAAAACAAGAAAAAATCAGGATGTTCATATTTTGTCCGGTTATCCATGCATTAAAGATATCTATAAAATATTCTTGCAAGTAAGCAGTGTAAGATACTCTTGTTTGGCGTTATCAGAAGTCAGCCCATCGCCTTTATCTCATGACACGGTTAGCCGATGGTTAAAAAGTAGATGTTTCCGCCCTAAAGACCTATGGCGATTAGTTGAACCTTCTATAGACAAAAAAAGCCCTTGTGTACTAATTGCCGATGATACATTGATTGCCAAAACACGTAGTAGAAAAATAGAGATGGTTCATTATCGGGCACCTCGAAAAACTCAAGATTTTCAATTAACCCTTGGCTTTCATTCTAAATAATTAGATTTTTTTTGATTATCACGTTACTGATTCTATCGCACATTGCCCTGGCTAGGGCCATTTGACCCATTCTGGGCGTCAGAAAGCCACGATGCACGCGCTCTGGAAGTACGCCAACCGCTTTAGGTTGTAACATGCTGCCATCATCGTCATGGCAAAATTAGCGCGCACCTGTCCAATGGTGCGGATCAGTTTTCTACCCATTTGTTCCATCGCCGCAAATGCATGTTCAACCCGTGCCCTAGTCTTTGCAATCCTGTGGTTTCGCCCTTGCTGAGTCTTGGACAACGGTTTGTTTCGATGGCCTTTACGCTGAATCTGGCTCCTACACGAGTTTCGCACAGGCATATAAAATTCTAAAAATGGCTTAAAAGCAATGATTAATCTGCAAGTTACTAAAAAACATAAATTTTCTTAAATTACAATAAGTTGTATTTGATTTATAAGGTTTTGACTATTTATATATCATGCTGAATTAAACTTAAAAATAGAGCGTTTTTTTATTGGTGCGAAACTCGTGTCCTCTATCAACTTTTTTGTAAGTTGTTACATGCGTTCCTAAAACTTCTCCTGTAAGTTGATTGACTAACACATTACGATCTTTACCCATTTTTGATAATCGTATTTGTTTAGTCCCTATAGGAATCATCATATTTTCCACGAATGGATTTTGCTTGTGCCTTATTACATCATTATTTTTTGATTCCATCATATGCATTTTTCTGTTTTTTTTTACTCTTATTTAAGCATTTTAGTTGTTTTTTTGATTATGTCAACGTATTTTTTGATTCCAATGCAATCAAAATTGCACTCATTTTTGATTATCATAACCACAGTATTTGCATGTGTTAGCAACAGATATTAAAATTTAATTCTTTATATAACAGGGTTTATAATTAGATCTCTTCTTTTATCTTTTGATAAAACGGAGTCTCAGGCTAATTCATTAGCAACAAACTAACCTCCGCTTCCTCGTCGACGGTGTTCGGTGCTCGCAAGCTGCGCTCCGCCTCAACGTCTCCTGCGGTGAGCGGACTGAGTTAAGGAAAAACACGATTTTCTTTTAAAAAAACCAAGAAATCTTTTTAAAACTTAACCCCCACCGCTCGACGCAGCCAAGTGACCGAGCAACGCGAGCGAACGGGCGAGGAAGCGGAATATAGCCCGAAGTTAAAAGGAGCACGGTCACTCGACGCCTAGGAATTTACGCCTAGGAATTTCAAAGATCCTGAGGCCGTATGAAATAGGGATCACAGTCGGTAAGATTTGCTGTTTTTTTCAGCACAAGAGGGAGTGAGATCATTATTTGTTGGCTAAT